>NZ_JBRRDL010000035.1:0-43690 GCF_056759635.1 Stenotrophomonas sp. STEN056 | reverse complement strand
GTGCGGCGCCCCAACTCCTACACGTGCTTGTGCGCACCGCGGCATAACGGGCTGCCGCACTCCGCTCTCACCTGCAAACCTACTCCGGTGGCAGACACAAGCGGCTTCAGCTGCGAAGCCAACGATGCTGGCGCTCGCGGTATCCACCATCGCCCGCTTCGCGGCTGAAGCGGCTCCTACAAGCGGGTGGTTTTACGGGGTTGTGCTGGCAATTAGTGATGCGTCACTTTAATGTGCACGCATTCGCAACAAGGGCAAATGTGATGGGTGACAAAAAACAGCCTCCTGCGCAGGAGGCCGTGGCCGATGCGCCACGCAAACGCGGGCGGCCGAAGATCTACAGCGAGCCGCTGACCCAGGCCGAGCGGGCACGTCGTTACCGGGCCAAGCGGGCCAATGACTTCAGCCCGCCGGGCGAGATGCGCGATACCGCGCTGATCGACGCGCTGCGCTGGTGCATCACCCATCAGCACGAGACGGTGGATTTGTATCTGGAAGAACTGGTGCGCCGTTACCACAGCAAGGGTGCCGAAGCCCTTAAGTAATCAGAGGCTGTTGCCTGATTGCGCCGGGCCGATTTGACCCGGCTCTCCTTCGGGAGCAAGCTCCTCCGGCAAGTTGTTGTTTCCACCTGACCCGGAGGATTCATGACTGTCGCCTCGTCCTTGCCCGCCTCGGGCAGCAAGCAGCCCCCATCCAGGCTTTGGCGTGTGTTCTGGCTGCAGGGCGTGATTCCCAGCAACATTCTCTGGGCAATCGCCTTGTGGGCCTTGTCGCAGGCCAATACGCCGCTGCTGCTGGCCATGTTCGCGCTGTTGCTGCTTTACACCGGCTGGATCATCCCGGCGGTGTGGCGGGCTGCGCCCTCCGCGCACAATCCAAACTTGGGCGTTGCCGCCCGCGGGCTCACCGTGGCCTGGGGGCTGAATACCGTATTGGTGGTGTTCTTCCTGACCTTGCAACTGGTCGCTCAGTAAAACTGGATGGGATTGCCATCGCGGTCAAAGGCCGCAAAGCGGCTGACCTGGCCGTCGTTGATGGCATTGACCATCAGTTGCAGCGGACGGGCGGCTTCATCACTGGAGGGGGCAAACCCGGCGCGGCCGTCCATTGCCGCGACGAACAGAACATCCCAGGTCATGCCGGTGTTGCTGGATTCATCGGCAAGTGCCGCAAACGAGGCGACCTCCTGCGGTGCCTTGTCCACGCACAGCACCGGGCTCAGGGTGCCGCCCTGGCCGCTGGCGTGGCGGTTGTGCTGGTCGGCGGTGGGGGATTCGGGCAGGTCGGCGCGGGCGAACACAAACAGCAGGCGCTGCGGTTCGGTTTGCTGGTGTGCCGCCTGCAACAGGCCATTGAAGTCATTGAGCATCATGATTGCTGTCACATGTCATAAGCATCTGAACAGGATGCTGACACAACACAGGGGAAGCTGGCAGGGCCGGCATTGATTTAAGTCATGCCACCCAAGGGTTGTCCCCCGTAGGCTGGCGGCCAGTTGATGCAGCGAGGGCCGTCCGGGGTGCCGGGTGATCGGGAAAACATGGAGTCAGAAGGTGGAACAGCCATGAGCCAACTCACCGACGGCTTCGGTCGCAGCTTTCCTTACCTGCGGCTGTCGCTCACCGAGGCCTGCAACTTCCGTTGCAGCTATTGCCTGCCTGATGGCTATCAAGCCGATGGCCGCCCGCAATTCATGGCAGTGGCCGAGATCGAACGGCTGGTGCGCGCGTTTGCCACCCTGGGCATGCACAAGATCCGCCTGACCGGGGGCGAGCCCAGCCTGCGCAAGGATCTGGACCAGATCATCGAAACCGTGGCGCGGGTGCCGGGCATCCGCAAGGTGGCCATCACCACCAACGGCTGCCTGTTGCCGCGCCGCCTGCCGGGCTGGCACCGGGCCGGCTTGACCGCCTTGAACGTAAGCATGGACAGCCTGCGCCGCGAGCGTTTCCATGCCATCACCGGCCACGACCGCCTGCCCGAAGTGCTGGAAGGCATCGCGCTGGCGCAACAGCTTGGCCTGCAGTCGATCAAGCTCAATGCGGTGCTGCTGCGCGGCCGCAATGACGATGAGCTGCAGGACTGGATGGCTTTCCTGCGCGAGCGGCCGATCAGCGTGCGCTTCATCGAGTTGATGCGCACCGGCGACAACCGCGAGTACTTCGAGCGCCATCACCTGGACGCGGACGTGGTGATCGACCAATTGCAGGCAGCCGGTTGGCAGCAGCGCCCGCGCGCGGCCGATGCGGGCCCGGCGCGGGAGTTCGGCCATCCGGACTACCGTGGCAGCATCGGCATCATTGCCCCGTATTCGCGGGATTTCTGCAAAGGCTGCAATCGCCTGCGGGTGACCGCCAAAGGCGACCTGCGCCTGTGCCTGTTCGGCGACTTTGGCGTGGCCCTGCGCCCGCTGCTGCAGTCCGACGATGACCATGACGCGCTGCTGGCGCGCATCACCACCCAGCTCGGCCTCAAGGCCGCCGGGCATGGATTACACCAGGGCCTGACCGGGCTTACGCCGCATCTGGCGTCAATTGGGGGATAGAGAACACGATGAGTGGTGAGATGAATGCGGCCTTCCATATGGCCGATGTCCGCAACAAGCGTGTCACCCGCCGCCGCGCGGTGGCCGTGGGTGAACTGCTGGCCGGGCCGGTGGCTTATCCGCTGATTGTCGAGCGGCGCCTGCCCAAGGGCGACGCCTTGGTGATGGCGGAAATCGCCGGCCTGCAGGGCGCCAAGATGGCCTCTGCATTGATGCCGCTGTGCCATCCGCTGCCACTGGAGCTGGTGCATGTTTATTGCGCCCCGGTGCCGGAACGGCACGCCATCCGCGTGTGGTGCGAATGCGCCAGTGAGGCGCGCACCGGCGTGGAGATGGAAGCCCTGGCCGGCGTCAATGCCGCCTTGTTGACGCTCTACGACCTGAGCAAGCCGGTGGAACCGGCACTGGAAATCAGCGCCATCCGTTTGTTGTTCAAGGAGGGCGGCAAAAGCGGCCTGTGGTTGCACCCGCAGGGCATGGACGATGCCGAGCGCGAACGTTTCCAGCCGCGCCCGCCGCGCGGATTGCAGGGGGCACGTTGCGCGGTGATCACCCTCAGCGACCGGGCTAGCCAGGGGGATTACGCCGACGAATCCGGCCCGCGCCTGATGCAGGGCCTGCAGGCATTGGGCGGTGATATCGCCAGTGCCGAAGTGCTGCCTGATGGTGTCGAACCGTTGGCCACGCGCCTGCATGCTCTGGCCAGCGAGGGCGTACGGCTTTGTCTGTGTACCGGCGGCACAGGATTGGGCCCGCGTGATCTCACGCCCGAGGCCCTGCAATCGCTGGGCGGCCGTCGCGTTGAAGGCCTGGCCGAAATGCTGCGCAGCCTGAGCGCGCAACACACGCAACACGCCTGGCTGAGTCGCGCCGAGGTAGTGCAACTGGGGCAGATGCTGGTGTTCGCCTTGCCCGGCAGCCCGCGTGCGGCCAGCCAATGCCTGGACATTCTGGCGCCGGTGCTGGGGCATGCGCTGGCGATGATCGACGGCCAAAGCCACGGCAAGGGCAGCCGCGCATGATCAGTTATGCGCAGGCACTGCAACAGTTGTTGGCCGCTGCCGAACCGCTGCCCGCACAGCGCGTGCCGGTGGCGCAGGCCGAAGGCCGCGTACTCGCTGCGGCCGTCGTCAGCGAGCAGGCCTTGCCGCCATTCGACAATTCGGCAATGGACGGTTTTGCGCTGCATGCCGGGGGCGAGGTGATCGCCGCTGGCAGCTTGTTTGATGTGCAGGGTTGGCAGGCCGCCGGTGACATCGCCGCCGATGGCGGGCAGGGCGCGTGGGAAATCATGACCGGCGCGCGCATGCCCAGCGGCTTGGACAGCGTGGTGCCGGTGGAACAGGTTGAAGTAGTGGAAGCGCAGAACGGCCGGCCGCTGCGCATTCGCCTGCGTGATGCACTCAAGCCCGGGCAGCATGTGCGTTTGCGCGGCCAGGACGTGGAGGATGGCGAAGAAGTGTTGGCTGCAGGCGCCACCTTGGATATCAATGCGATGACGTTGCTGCATGCCATCGGCACCGCCACGGTGCAGGTGCGGCCGCAGCCGAAGGTGGCCGTGATCGCCACCGGCAAAGAACTGGTGAGTGATCTGGCGCAATCGCTGGCGTCGGGGCAGATCCGCGACAGCAACCGGCCGTATCTTGTCCGTCGCCTGCAGGCCGCGGGCGCCGAGGTCGTGTGGCAGGGCGTGGTCGGCGATGACGTTGCAGCCTTCGACAAGGTGCTCGACACCGCATTGGCCGAAGGCGCGAACGTGCTGGTCAGCACCGGCGCGGTGTCGCAGGGGCGTTACGACTTCATTCCCGATGCGCTGCGTGCGCGTGGCGCTGAAATCATTTTCCACAAAGTTGCGATTCGTCCCGGCAAGCCGCTGCTGTTCGCGCGACTGCCAAATGGCGCGCTCTACTTCGGTTTGCCCGGCAATCCGATATCGGCGGCGGTCGGTCAGCGCTTCTTTGTCGAGCCGGTGCTGCGGCGCATGCTGGGCCTGGCCGAAGAGCCAGCGCTGCAGTTGCCGTTGCAGGCCGATGCACGCAAGCCGCCGGGCCTGCGCATGCATGCACGCGCGCGGGTGGAGCTGGATGGCAGCGGTCAGTTGTCGGTGCGCGTGCTTTCCGGGCAGGAATCCTTTCGTTTGAAGACCATGCTCAAGGCCAATGCCTGGGCGGTGCTGGACGGCGAGGGCGACCATGTCGCCGCCGGCAGCCGTATCCGCGTGCAGGGCTGGGGTCATCTGGACCCGGTGCAGCTGGCGCTACAGGAGTCACCATGAGACAGATAAATGTTCAGTTGTTCGGCGCCTTCTCGGAGCTGGATCCCCGTCGTGAGATCGCCGTGCAGACCAACGGCGAGCACATCGCCGACCTGCGCAGTGCCTTGCGCGAACTGATTGCCCAGCGCTGGCCGCAGTTCCGCGCCGGGCTGTTGGACTACTCGGCCTTTGCCGACGAACACCGCGTACTGCGTGACAACGAGCGACTGCCCGATGACGGCCGCGTTGCGATCCTGCCGCCGGTCAGTGGAGGTTGAGATGCCTGGTGCACACACCTGGAAAGTAGTGGATCGGGCCGAGGCAGCAATTGACCCGTCCGAAGGCATTCAATTTGTCTCTGACCCCGGTTTTGGCGGCATCGACGTCTTCATAGGCAAGGTCCGCGACCTCAACCAGGGCAGGCCGGTCCTGGGCATTACCTACGACCTGTTCGAGCCGCTGGTACTCAACGAAATCCAGCGCATGGTGGCCGAGGTGGAAGCCCAGTTCGGCCCCCGCATCAAACTGTATGTCGCCCACGCCAAGGGTCGCCTGGCCGTCGGCGATGTGGCCCTGGTGGTCGCTGCCGGCACCCCGCACCGTGATGAAGCCTTTCGCGCCTGCCGGCAGTTGATCGAAGACGTGAAGCACCGCTCGCCGATCTGGAAGCAGGAGCATTACCTGGACGGTGACAGCGAATGGAGTGAAGGCTGTGCGCTGTGTCATCACGAAGCAGAAGACGCTGGCGTGGCCCATGCGCACGATCACGCCCACCGCTGACGCGCCACGCATGGCCGGCATCGTGCTGGCCGGTGGCCTGTCCTCACGGATGGGCCGCGACAAGGCGTTGATGCCGTGGCAGGGCACAAGCTTGCTCGCCCACATGCATGGCCTGCTGCAGCAGGCGGGCGCCAGCCCCGTAAGAGTCAGTGGCAGCTATCCTGCATTTGATGGCGTCACCGACAGCGTTGCGCGCTGCGGCCCACTGGGCGGGCTGTTCAGCGTGGTGAGCACGCTGCCCGACGGCCTGGCCTGGGTCGTGCCGGTGGACATGCCACGGCTGGATGTTCCGCTGTTGCAGCGCCTGCATGACGCTCCAACCGCTGCCTGCGTGATCTTCACCGGGCAACCGTTGCCGATGCGGTTGAACATCGACGGGGCTTGCCGCAAGCTGCTGCAGTCCTTGATCGAAGACCCGGACGGCCCGCGTTCACTGCAGGCATTCCAGCGCAGGCTGGGCGTCCTTGAACTGCCTGTTTCGGCTGAAACCACCGCCTGTCTGGTCAACTGCAATACCCCCGCGCAATGGGAGGAACTTGCATCATGAAGATCCAGCTGCAACAGCAATCGGTACGCCTGAGGCTTGATGAAAGTGAATTGGCGCTGCTGCTGGAAGGCGAGCCACTTCACGCGTCCACTGGCTTTGGCACGGCCGGCCATTGGTCGCTGGTGCTGCAACTGCACGCTGGTGATAACGCAGCGCTGTCCAATGGCGCAGCTGCCGTGCAGATAAGGCTGCCGCGCGAGGCCGTGCTGGCCTTGGCCAGCCGGCTTCCCTGCCGCGAGGGGCTGGCCTGGGAGCTTGATGCAGGCGATGCCGTCGTGCATCTGCAGTTCGATGTGGATGTACGCGACAGCATGCGTGAGCGCGGCCCAAGGCGGCGTGCGGGGGCGGCCGCCATTTCAGCGGTTTGACATATGTCAGGAACACCGTTCTAAAGCCGTACGGATTGATCTAGATCAACCTCGTCAAGCAACACGCCGGGCTTAATAACGCCACGACGACGAGGCAATGCACAACGCGGAATTTCGTCGTCATTACATAGCCTGGAGCCATGCATGACCGTCGTTAGCGATGTCGCAAAAAACAAGAGTGGCCCTGGTCGTGTCATCACCGACTGGACACCAGAAGATCCCACCTACTGGGAGAAGACCGGGCATGGGGTGGCAACACGCAACCTGGTGATCTCGATCCCGGCGTTGTTGTTGGCGTTCTCGGTGTGGGTGCTGTTCTCGGCGGTATCCATCAGCCTGCCGCGCATTGGTTTCAACTTCACCACCGACCAGCTGTTCTGGCTGGTGGCCTTGCCCAGCCTGTCCGGCGCAACCCTGCGCATCTTCTATTCGTTCGTCATTCCCATCTTTGGCGGGCGGCGCTGGACGGCACTTTCCACCGCCTCGCTGTTGCTGCCGACGATCTGGCTTGGCTTTGCGGTACAGAACCCCAGCACGCCGTTCTGGATCTTTGTCTGCATCGCCATCCTGTGCGGTTTTGGTGGCGCCAACTTCTCTTCGTCGATGTCCAACATTTCCTTCTTCTATCCCAAGCAACGCCAGGGCATGGCATTGGGGTTGAACGCGGGGCTGGGCAACGTCGGCGTGTCGGTATCGCAGCTGGTGGTGCCGTTGGTCATCACGGTCGGCGTGTTCGGTGCGATGGGCGGTGCGCCGCAGCCGCTGGTGGAAGGCGGTGGCCAGCTGTTCCTGCAGAACGCGGGCTTCATCTGGGTTCCGGCCATTGCCGTTGCTGCCATCGCCGCATGGTTCGGCATGAATGACCTGACCAGTGCGCGTTCTTCATTCTCCGAGCAGGCCATCATTTTCCGCCGCAAACACAACTGGCTGATGTGCTGGTTGTACATCGGCACGTTCGGTTCCTACATCGGCTTTTCAGCGGGTTTCCCGATGCTGGTCAAGAGCCAGTTCCCCGACGTGAATCCGATGACGTATGCCTTCATCGGCCCGTTGCTGGGGGCGCTGATGCGCTCGGTCGGCGGAAGCATGGCCGACCGCTGGGGCGGGGCACGGCTGACCTTCTGGGTGTTCGCGCTGATGATCGCCGCGGTGTTCGGTGTGCTGCACTTCCTGCCGAACAACGGCACCGGCGGCAACTTCTACGCTTTCCTGGTGTCGTTCATGGCGCTGTTCGTGCTCAGCGGCATCGGCAATGGCACCACCTTCCGGATGATCCCGGTGATCTTCCGCACCCTGCATGAGCGCCTGTCGGCCAATGCCAATGCGCAGGGCAAGTCCGAGGCCGCGCACCAGGCCAGCATTGAATCGGCCGCGGTGGTTGGTTTCTCCGGCGCCATTGGTGCCTACGGCGGCTTCTTCATTCCGAAGAGTTACGGCTCTTCCATCACCTTGACCGGCAGCCCCGACATGGCGCTGTACGGCTTCATTGCGTTCTACATCACCTGCCTTGCCGTGACGTGGTGGTGGTACTACCGGCGCGGGGCCGAAACCCCCTGCTGACAACGCAGTGCACCGCAGCCAGATGACACACACAGCCACGATGCAGCAGTTTGCGAACGGAGATTCACCATGAGCTACTTCCTTGATCGCTTGCAGTTCTTCAAGCGCGATCCACAACCCTTCGCCGATGGCCATGGGTTCAGCAAAAGCGAAGGACGGGACTGGGAAAACAGTTACCGCGCACGCTGGCAGTACGACAAGATCGTACGCTCCACCCACGGCGTGAACTGCACCGGCTCCTGCAGTTGGAAGATCTACGTCAAGAACGGCCTGGTGACCTGGGAAACCCAGCAGACCGACTACCCGCGCACGCGCCCGGACCTGCCCAATCACGAGCCACGCGGTTGCCCACGCGGCGCCAGTTACTCCTGGTACCTGTACAGCGCCAACCGGCTGAAGTACCCGTTGATTCGCGGCACCTTGCTGCGCATGTGGCGGCAGGCACGCAAGACGATGGCGCCGGTGGATGCCTGGGCCAGCATTGTTGAGAACCCGGAGAAGTCGCGCGAGTACAAGCGCCGTCGCGGCATGGGCGGTTTCGTGCGATTGAGCTGGGACGAGGCCAACGAGATCATCGCCGCTTCCAACCTGCATACGGTGAAGGAATACGGCCCGGATCGCGTGGTCGGCTTCTCGCCGATCCCGGCGATGTCGATGGTGTCCTACGCCGCCGGTGCGCGCTATCTGTCACTGCTCGGTGGCGCCTGCCTGTCGTTCTACGACTGGTATTGCGATCTGCCGCCGGCCTCACCGCAGATCTGGGGCGAACAGACCGACGTGCCGGAATCGGCCGATTGGTACAACAGCCGTTACATCATCGCCTGGGGCTCGAACGTGCCGCAGACGCGCACGCCCGATGCGCACTTCTTCACCGAGGCGCGTTACAACGGCACCAAGACCGTGGCGGTCTGCCCGGATTACTCCGAGCTGGCCAAGCTCACCGACCATTGGCTACATCCCAAGCAGGGCACAGATGCCGCCTTGGCCTTTGCCTTCGGCCACGTGATCCTGCGCGAGTTCCATGTCGAAAAACCCTCGCAGTATTTCCAGGATTACTGCCGCCAGTATTCGGACATGCCGATGCTGGTGCGTATCGAACAACGTGAGGATGGCCGGCTGGTGCCGGGGCGTTTCCTGCGCGCCAGCGAGTTGGGCGGGCTGGGCGAAAGCAACAATCCGGAATGGAAGACGCTGGCACTGGACGAGATCAGTGGCGACATCACCGTGCCCAACGGTTCCATCGGCTTCCGCTGGGGCGAAAAGGGCAAGTGGAACATCGAGGAAAAGGCCAGCAATGGCAGCACCACGCGCCTGCGCCTGAGCCTGGCCGATGCCAACGACGGCATCGAAGGGGTGAGCTTCCCGTATTTCGGTGGCATTGAAACCGATGGTTGGACCTCCGCGCCGGTGGAAGACGTGTTGGAGCGCAACATCCCGGTGCGTCGCCTGCCGCTGGCGGACGGCAGCCAGGCAATGGTGGCCACGGTCTATGACCTGTTGCTGGCGCAGTACGGCGTTGACCGTGGTTTCGGTGGCAGCAACGTCGCCCGCAGCTTCGACGATTATGTGCCGGGTACGCCGGCATGGCAGGAGCGCATCACCGGCGTGCCGCGTGCGGAAGTGATCGAGATCGCCCGCGAGTTCGCGCGCACCGCCGACAAGACCCACGGTCGCAGCATGATCATTGTTGGCGCCGGCATGAACCACTGGTTCCACAACGACATGAATTACCGCGGCCTGATCAACATGCTGGTCATGTGCGGCTGCGTGGGCCAGACCGGCGGTGGCTGGGCGCATTACGTGGGCCAGGAAAAGCTGCGCCCGCAGACTGGCTGGCAACCGTTGGCGTTCGGCCTGGACTGGAGCCGTCCGCCGCGGCAGATGAACGGCACCTCGTTCTTCTATTTCAACACCGGGCAGTGGCGTTACGAAAAGCTGCAGGTGGACGAACTGCTGTCGCCGCTGGCCGATGCCTCCAAGTACAGCGGCAGCCTGGCTGACCTCAACCTGCGCGCGGTGCGCATGGGCTGGTTGCCGTGCGCGCCGCAGCTGGATCGCAATCCGCTGAAACTGGTGCGCGAGGCCGAACAGGCGGGCGTGGCACCGGCCGACTATGCGCTGGGCAAATTCAAGGATGGCTCGCTGGATTTTGCCTTCGCCGATCCCGATGCCAAGCAGAACCACCCGCGCATGATGTTCATCTGGCGCTCGAACCTGCTGGGCTCGTCGGGCAAGGGCCACGAGTACATGCTGCGCCACCTGCTGGGCACGCGGCATGGCCTGCAGGGCAAGGACCTGGGCGAGATGGGCGCGGTCAAGCCGGAAGAAGTGAAGTGGCGTGACGAAGCGCCGGAAGGCAAGCTCGACCTGCTGGTGACGCTGGACTTCCGCATGTGCACCACGGCGCTGTATTCGGACATCGTGCTGCCTACCGCAACCTGGTACGAGAAGGACGATCTCAACACCTCGGACATGCACCCGTTCATCCATCCGCTGTCCAAGGCGGTGGACCCGGCCTGGGAATCGCGCAGCGACTGGGAAATCTTCAAGGGTGTGGCACGCACCGTCAGCGACCTGGCGCCGGGCGTGCTGGGCGTGGAGAAGGACCTGGTGTTGGTCCCGACCCTGCACGACACGCCCAATGAACTGGGCATGCCGTTCGGCGTGACTGACTGGAAGAAGGGGCAGTGCGAGGCGATCCCCGGCCAGACCATGCCGACGATGGCGGTGGTCGAGCGCGACTATCCCAATCTCTACCGCAAGTTCACCTCGCTGGGCCCGCTTCTGGACAAGCTGGGCAACGGCGGCAAGGGCATGAGCTGGGATACCAAGCACGAGGTCGACTTCCTCTGCAAGCTCAACCACACCGTGCGCGATGTGGGTGTCAGCCAGGGCCGGCCGGCGATTGATTCGGCCATCGATGCCTGCGAAGTCATCCTGCACCTGGCGCCGGAAACCAATGGCCATGTCGCAGTGAAAGCCTGGGAGTCGCTGGGTACCTTCACCGGCCGCGAGCACACGCATCTTGCCGTGGGCAAGGAGCACGAAGCGATCCGCTTCCGCGACATCCAGGCGCAGCCGCGCAAGATCATTTCCTCGCCGATCTGGTCCGGCCTGGAAGACGACAACGTCAGCTACAACGCCGGCTACACCAACGTGCATGAGCTGATCCCGTGGCGCACGGTCACCGGCCGCCAGCAGTTCTACCAGGACCACGAGTGGATGATCGACTTCGGCGAGGCCTTCATGGGCTACCGCCCGCCGGTGGACACGCGCACCGTTGAACCGTTGCTCAACAAGCGCTCCAACGGCAACAAGGAGATCGTGCTGAACTGGATCACCCCGCACCAGAAGTGGGGCATTCACAGCACCTACAGCGACAACCTGATCATGCAGACGCTGTCGCGTGGTGGCCCGATCGTGTGGATCAGCGAGGACGACGCACGCAGCGCCGGCATCGAGGACAACGACTGGATCGAGCTGTTCAACGTCAACGGTGCGATTGCCGCGCGTGCAGTGGTGAGCCAGCGGGTGATGCCCGGCATGGCAATGATGTATCACGCGCAGGAACGCATCATCAATGTGCCGGGTTCGGAGGTTACGGGCACCCGTGGCGGCATCCACAACTCGGTGACGCGCATCGTGCTCAAACCCACCCACATGATTGGCGGTTACGCGCAGTTGTCGTACGGCTTCAACTACTACGGCACCTGCGGCACCAACCGCGATGAATTCGTGATCGTACGCAAGATGGACAAGATTGATTGGCTGGATGGTGAAGAGTCCGTTGTCGGCGCACGGGAGGTGGTGTGATGAAAGTACGTGCACAGATCGCGATGGTATTGAACCTGGACAAGTGCATCGGCTGCCACACCTGCTCGATCACCTGCAAGAACGTCTGGACCTCACGCGAAGGCGTGGAATATGCCTGGTTCAACAACGTGGAGACCAAGCCGGGCATTGGCTATCCCAAGGAATGGGAAAACCAGGACAAGTGGAACGGTGGCTGGGTACGCACCCGCGCCGGCAAATTGGTGCCGCGCGCCGGTGGCCGCTGGCGGATGTTGGCGAAGATCTTCGCCAACCCCGACCTGCCGCAGATTGACGATTACTACGAGCCGTTCGACTTCGACTACCAGCACCTGCATGACGCGCCGGAAGTGAAGCACCAGCCGACCGCGCGTCCGCGTTCGCTGCTGACCGGCGAGCGCATGCAGAAGATCGAGTGGGGCCCGAACTGGGAGGAAATTCTCGGCACCGAGTTCTCCAAGCGCGCGCGCGACTACAACTTCGACAAGGTGCAGAAGGAGATCTACGGCGCCTTCGAGAAGACCTTCATGATGTACCTGCCGCGCCTGTGCGAGCACTGCCTGAACCCGGCATGCGTCTCGGCCTGCCCGTCCGGTGCCATCTACAAGCGCGAGGAAGACGGCATTGTGCTGATCGACCAGGACAAGTGCCGTGGTTGGCGCATGTGTGTGTCGGCCTGCCCGTACAAAAAGATCTATTACAACTGGAAGAGCGGCAAATCCGAGAAGTGCATCTTCTGCTACCCGCGCATCGAGATGGGCGAGCCCACCGTGTGTTCGGAAACCTGCGTGGGCCGCATCCGCTACCTCGGCGTGATGTTGTACGACGCCGACCGCATTGCCGAAGCCGCATCGGTGGAAGCGGAGAAGGATTTGTACCAGGCGCATCTGGACATCTTCCTGGACCCTGAAGACCCGGCCGTCATTGCCGCCGCGCGGGCCGAAGGCATTCCGGACAGCTGGCTGGAAGCGGCCAGGCAGTCGCCAGTCTACAAGCTGGCCATCGACTGGAAGCTGGCGCTGCCGCTGCACCCGGAATACCGCACCTTGCCGATGGTCTGGTACGTGCCGCCGTTGTCGCCCATCCAGTCCGCGGCCGAGCGTGGTCATGTCGGCATGAACGGCGAGCTGCCGGATGTGGCTTCGCTGCGCATCCCGGTGCGTTACCTGGCCAACATGCTGTCGGCCGGCGATGAAGCCCCCGTGGTCCGTGCGCTGGAGCGGCTGATGGCCATGCGTGCCTGGCGCCGTGCCAAGAACGTGGATGGCGTGGAAGACCTCAGCGCACTGCAGCAGACCGGCTTGACCGTGGCCCAGGCCGAGGACATGTACCGCTATCTGGCCATTGCCAACTATGAGGATCGCTTCGTGATCCCCAGCAGTCATCGCGAGTACGCCAACGATGCGTACGGCGAACGTGGCGGCTGTGGCTTTACCTTCGGCAATGGCTGCAACGGCGACAGCCCGGCCGACCTGTTCGGCCAGCGCAAGAGCACCACTTACGCCGTGCATCCCAACCGCCAGCACCGCCACGAGGTGATCAAATGAGCCTGCTCAAACTGATTGGCGTGCTGCTGGACTACCCGCGCGAGGAACTGTGGCAGCACTGCGAGGAGCTGCTCGACGCCTGCGACGATCCGGCGCTTTCGCCGGCCCGTCGCAAACAGTTGCGCGCCTTCGTCCAGCAGTTGCTGGACAGCGATCCGCTGGATGCACAGTCGGCCTGGCTGGCGACGTTCGACCGGGGCAGGGCGATGAGCCTGCTGTTGTTCGAGCACATCCATGGCGAATCACGTGACCGCGGCCAGGCGATGGTTGATCTGATCGACGCCTACCGCCGCAATGGCTTCGAGCTGGACGCCCGCGAGCTGCCGGACTACCTGCCGCTGTTGCTGGAGTATCTCTCGCACCGGCCGCAGGACGAGGCCAAGGACTACCTGCATCACGTCGGCCATATTGCCGGCATGCTCGCCGCCCGTGCGGCGGAGCGCGAACTGCCGCATGCAGTGTTGCTGGAAATCCTGGTCGAAGCCGGCGAGGGCAAGGTCAACCTGGCCCTGCTGCGGCAACGGGCCAGCGAGGAAGTCCGCGACGATACCGTCGAAGTGATGGACCGCCTCTGGGAAGACGAAGCCGTGCGTTTTGGCAGTGAAGCGCCATCGCAGGATTGCAAACCGCCACAACGTTCACCGGCCCGCGCCGTGCGGCAGGAGGCACAGCCATGAGTTATTTCCTGAATCAGTTCGCCTTCCAGTTCTACCCGTACATCGCCGTGGCGGTGCTGCTGATCGGCAGCTGGGCGCGCTACGACAAGGCCATGTACAGCTGGCGCACCGGCTCCAGCCAGCTGTTGTCCGACCGCGGCATGCGGATTGGCAGCAACTGCTTCCATATCGGCATCCTGGCAATCCTGGGTGGCCATCTGGTGGGCTTGCTGACTCCGCATGCGGTGTACGAGCAGTTCATTACGTCCTCGCAGAAGCAGTTGCTGGCGATGGTGGTGGGCGGCTTCTTCGGCGCGCTGTGCTTCGTTGGCATCCTGATCCTGCTGGTGCGCCGGCTGACCAACCCGCGCGTGCGCGCCACCGGCAGTTTCGGTGACACGCTGGTGCTGGTGCTGCTGTTCGCGCAGCTGTGCCTGGGCCTGATCAGCATCAAGGTCTCGGCCGGTCACATGGATGGCGGTGTGATGGTGATGCTGGCCGAGTGGGCGCAGCACATCGTCACCTTCCGTGCCGGTGCCGCTGATTTCGTGGCCGACGTGCACTGGGTCTACAAGGCGCACATCTTCCTTGGCCTGACCTTGTTCCTGATCGCACCGTTCACCCGCCTGGTGCATGTGTGGAGCATCCCGATCAGCTACCTGTGGCGTCCGTACCAGGTGGTTCGTCGCCGCCAGGCCACGCTGCGCTACGGCCCGAAGGAGTAAGCCATGGGCAGCCTGCCAAGGATCCTGCCGATCACCGTCATCGACTCGGCACAGCCGGTGCCGGCCGAGGCCAGCCATCACCACGACGACGCGGACCAACTGGGGCCGCGCTCGCTGGGGCAACCCGCGCCATGCAGCCTGTTTGTTGACGACACGCCGATCAACGAAGCCGACATCGCCCGCGAGATGCAGTTCCACCGCGCCATGCGCCCGGAACAGGCGCGGGCCGATGCCGCCCGAGCGCTGGTGGTGCGGGAGTTGTTGCGCCGTGAAGCCCTGCGGCTGGGCATGGATGACGCCCAGGGCGACGGCCGCCACACCGATGAGGAAGTGCAGATCCAACGCCTGATCGAACACTTCATCGAGGACCGCGTCCCAACCGAGGACGATTGCCACCGCTATTTCATGCAGAACGAGGAACGCTTCCGTTCGCCTGACCGCGTGCGCGCGCGGCATATCCTGCTGGCTGCGCCGGCCGACGACGTTGCCGGCCGGCTCAAGGCCCGTACCCAGGCCGAGCAGTTGATCGTCGAATTGAAGGCGCAACCGCATCTGTTCGCCGACCTTGCCCTGCGTCATTCGCAATGTCCGTCAAGCAGCGACGGCGGCGAACTGGGCTGGCTGCAGAAGGGCCAGACCACGCCGGAGTTCGACCGCCAGGTGTTCCGCCTGCGACAGGGGTTGGCGGGCTTTCCGGTGGAGTCGCGCTGGGGCTATCACGTGGTGAGCATTGATGAACTTGAGGCCGGGCAGGCGCTCGGTTTTGAGCAGGTGCGCGCGCAGATCAGTGATTACCTGGAGCTGCAGGTGCGCCAGCGCGAGGTGCAGCACTTCCTGCTGGAGCTGCGCGAGCGTTATCCCGTACGTGGCCTGGACGAAATCGAAGCCCAGGCCGAGTGAGTGACCTTCTGAAGGATTAGCAATGAGCCAGAGTCTGCAAATGGCCTCCAACGGTGAGCAACAACGTGCGCTGTGGCTGAGCACGTTCGCGTTCACCATCTGTTTTGCGGTGTGGATGATCTTCTCGATCATCGGCATCCAGATCAGCGAGCAGCTGGGCCTGAACGACACCCAGTTCGGCCTGTTGATCGCCACCCCGGTATTGACCGGCTCGCTGAGCCGCGTGTTCCTGGGGATATGGTCCGACCAGTTCGGCGGCCGCAAGATCTTCACGGCGGTCATGCTGTGCGGCGCGGTTGCAACATGGATGCTTACCTACGCCAGCACCTACCCGCAGTTCCTGTTCGCCGCGCTGTGCGTGGGCATTGCCGGCGGCAGCTTCTCGGTGGGCGTGGCGTATGTGTCCAAGTGGTTCCCGACCAGCAAACAGGGCACGGCACTGGGCGTGTTTGGTGCCGGCAACATCGGTTCTGCAGTCACCAAGCTGCTGGCCCCGATGGTCATGGTGGCCGCCGGTTGGACCATGGTGGCCAAGGTGTGGGCAGTGGGCCTGGCAGTCACGGCGATCCTGTTCTTCCTGTTCAGCAAGGAAGACCCGCAGCTGGAGCAGCGCCGGCGGCAGGGCGTCAAGCCCGTGCCGTTCTCCGAGCAGATGGCGCCGTTGAAAAACCTGCAGGTGTGGCGTTTCTCGCTGTACTACTTCTTTGTGTTCGGCGGCTTTGTGGCGCTTGCGCTGTGGTTGCCGCGCTATCTGATTGGTGCCTACGGCATGGATGTGGCCACGGCCGGTGTGCTTGCCGCGTGCTACTCGATCCCGGCAAGCCTGTTCCGCGTGGTGGGGGGCTGGATGTCCGACAGGTACGGCGCCCGTCGGGTGATGTACTGGACGTTCAGCGTGTCGGTGCTGTGTACGTTCCTCCTGGCCTACCCGGATACCGAGTACGTGGTGAAGGGCATCCACGGCGAGCTGCGCTTCCATCTGGCCATCGGCGTGACCCTGTTCACCGTGCTGGTGTTCGTGCTGGGCTTCTTCATGTCGCTGGGCAAGGCGGCCGTATACAAGCACATTCCTGTGTACTACCCGCAGCACGTGGGTGCCGTGGGCGGCGTGGTGGGCATGATCGGTGGCCTGGGCGGCTTCATCCTGCCCATCGCCTTTGGCGCACTCAATGACATCGTGGGCATCTGGAGCAGCTGTTTCATGCTGTTGTTCGTGGTGGTCTCCGCCGCACTGGCGTGGATGCATTTCGCCATCCGCCGCATGGAGCGCAGGCACTTCCCGCAACTGGACAAGGAAACCGATCTGCCCGAAGCCATTGACGCTGGACGCGCTGCTCAACGCGGCCGGGCTTGATCCAGATCAGGGAACAGGACCGGATTCCGCGCGAGGATAAGGCCATGTCAGTCGAGGCTCGTCCGTTGGAAAGTACCTTGTTGCGCACAGCCGTGTTGCACCAACCGCGCCACGTCCTGTTCCCTTCTGTCAGCCAGTTCAGCCCCGGCTTCGGTGAAGCTGGCTGGCGGGCAGCGGTACGTGCCAGCAACGAGCACCTGATTCCCCGGGTGCTCACCCTGGGTTTCCACGCATTCCGCACGGGGCAATTGGATGACCCGGCGGCGTACCTGCAGGCGCTGTTGTCCAGCTTGCGCCTGCAGTCCGCCGAGTTGGCTGAAGACCGCGAGGTCGCGGCCGTGGTTCTCCAGCTGGGCCTGGCAGAAACCTTGCCCCCGGGCCTGCTCGCGCAATTGCTCGATGCGGTGCCCCAGCACCTGCGCACGGTTGCCCGGCCCCAGGTGGAGGTGCGGCTGGACGCCGGCAGCGGTATCGCCCCGGCAGCACTGCGTGAAGTGGGCTGCACACGGCTGAATGTCATCGACCGCGCCGGCGGGCATGGCCCGGAACTGCTGGCCGCCGGGCAACGGGCTGGCTTCACCGCCTGTTACTACCAGCTGCGGGTTCCCACCAGCGATGACGGTGGCTACCTGCAGCGCCTGCACGCGGTGCTGGCGCTGGCGCCGGAGCGCATCCTGCTGCCGTCGCCCTGCGCCGCGCCCGATTTCCCCTCGGCCGATCACTGGTGGCAGGCCTGGACTGACGTCACGGCTGCCGGCTATCTGCCACTGGGCGGTGACCACTACCAGCGCGGTGACTGCGCCATGCCCGAGCGGCGCGGTGACGGTGCCCGGCATTGCGACCTGGCTGGCGTTCCCCGCCGTGATCGCAGCGATTTCATCGGCATCGGGCTGGGTGCCTGCAGCCAGATCGGCGATGTCATCTGCCGCCAGGAGGGCGACATGGCGCGCTGGCAGGCCCGCCTGCAGGCGGGGCATTGCGGGGTGACTGCCGGGCTCATTCTTTCCGAGGACGAGCGTTTGGTTGATGAGGTCGTGCAGAGCATCGCCTGTGACCATGCGCTGGACGTGGAAGCGTTCGAGTGGCGCAACGGCGTGCCGTTCGATGAATGCTTCGCCGATGCCCTGACGGCCCTGCCGGCGCTGCTTGAACAGGGCTGGGTGGGTTGGGATGGCAAGGTGTTGCGCCTGCAACGCGAGGGGCAATTGTTGTGGCGTATCATCGCCGCGTGCTTCCGACCCACGGCCACAACTGCATGATTCTTCAATGATGTCCGCCTCACAGCCCCCGCGTGGCACACGCACCAGCACAACCCCCAACCCCGCAGCCGCCAACGATGGCGACGCGCTGCACTTCTGCAGCACCTGTGCTTTTTCCGACGCCTGCATGTCGCAGGGGTACGACAAGACGGCGCTGAATGAACTGCATGTACTGGTGGACCATGTCGGCCCGTATCACGCGGGCGATTACATCTTCCGCGCGGGTGAACCCTTCGATGCGATCGCGGCGGTACGCGCGGGCATGGTCAAGACCTTTGTCGATGACAGCCTGGGCAACGAGCAGATCCTCGGCTTCAGCCTGCCGGGTGAGGTGATCGGGCTCAACGCCATTCATGGTTCACGTTATCCCTGCAACGCGGTGGCGCTGGACACGGTGCATCTGTGCCGCATCTCATTTCCCAGGATCAGCACCCTGGCGGCGCGCATGCCCGGGTTGCAGACCAAGCTGTTCAGCCTGCTCAGTGCCGAGATCGGCAAGGCGGCGTTGCTGGCCGCCAACTACCGCACCGAAGAGCGCATGGCCGCATTTTTGCTCGACATGTCTGCGCGGTATGCACGGCGCGGGTTCTCGGCGACGCGCTTCAGCCTGACCATGAGCCGCACCGAGATCGCAAATTACCTCCGCATGGCCCCTGAAACCGCCAGCCGCGTGCTGCGCAGGCTCAGTGATGACGGCGTTATAGCGGTCAAACAACGCGAAATTATTTTGCTGCAGCCGGAACGTCTGGCACAAATGGCTGCCAGTGACGACGCTCCTTCCTGATTCCCCAATAGGACATGCCATGCACCGCCTGTGGATCTCCCTGCTGCTGTTGTTCGCCACCGGCGCATCACACGCGGCGGACCTCACGGTTTCGGCCGCATCCAGCCTGACGGAAAGCTTCCGCGACATTGCCGCAGCCTATGAGAAAGCAAACCCCGGGACGAAGGTTGACCTCAACTTCGCCGCCTCCGGTGTATTGCTGCAGCAGATTGCCCGTGGCGCGCCGGTGGATGTATTTGCATCGGCCGACCAGTCAACGATGGACCAGGCCGCAGCGCAGGGCTTGCTGGAACCGGGCAGCCGCCAGGTCTTTGCACAGAACTCACTGTGGGTGGTGGTGCCGCCGCAGGCGAAGCAGCGGCCTGCATCGCTGGCTGCGCTGGCGGCCCCCGGCATTGAGCGCGTTGCCATCGGCAACCCGGACAGCGTGCCGGTGGGGCGCTATGCACGCGGGGCCCTGCAGCAGGCAGGTGTGTGGCCGGCGGTGCAGGCCAAGACCATCAGCACCCAGAACGTGCGCCAGTCGCTGGACTATGTGGCGCGTGGCGAAGTGGACGCCGGTTTCGTCTACGCCACCGACGCCCAGGCCATGCCGGACCGGGTGCAACGCGCTTTCCAGGTGCCGGTGGCCGGCGGGATCACCTATCCGCTGGCGCAGGTGAAGGGCAGCAGCAATGCAGTACAGGCGCAGCGCTTCATTGCCTTCGTCCGCTCCGCGGCGGGGCAGGCCATCCTGCAACGTCACGGTTTCGGCAGCCCCTGATAGATGGATCTGGACTGGAGCGCCCTGTGGTTATCGCTGAAGGTGGCCGGTTGGGCTACTGCGATCAACCTGGTGGTGGGCGTGGCCCTGGGGGCCTTGCTCGCGCGCAAGCGCTTCCCCGGGCGTGAGCTGCTCGACACGCTGCTCACCTTGCCGATGGTGTTGCCGCCCACGGTGCTGGGCTATTACCTGCTGGTGGTGATTGGCCGCAACGGCCCGCTCGGTGCCTGGCTGCAAAGCACGTTTGGCATCAACCTGGTGTTTACCTGGCAGGCGGCGGTCATTGCCGCGGCCATCGCCTCGCTGCCGCTGGTGTTCAAGCCTGCGCGTGCGGCATTTGAAGGCGTGGATGCGCAACTGGAACAGGCCGCACGCACGCTTGGGGTGTCGGAGATTGCGCTGTTCTTCCGCGTCACCTTGCCCTTGGCATGGCGTGGAATTCTGGCCGGGCTGTTGCTGGCGTTCGCACGCGCCATGGGTGAGTTCGGCGCCACCATCATGGTCGCCGGCAGCATCCCCGGGCGTACCCAGACCTTGTCCATCGCCATCTACGAAGCCGTGCAGGCCGGCAACGACGGCCGGGCCAATGCCCTGGTGATGCTGTCCTCGGTGGTCTGCATTGCGGTTCTGCTGATTGCCGCGCGTTTGGTGGGCAGCAAGCGCGGAGGGTTGCGCGATGTGGCTTGAGCTTGACGTCTCGCGGCAGCTGCTCGCCGCTGGCCAGCGGTTTCATTTGCAGGTCGCATTGCGATGCACACAGCAGAACGTGGTGTTGTTTGGCCCCTCCGGTGCGGGCAAGAGCCTTACCCTGCGTACCATCGCCGGCCTGTTGAAGCCGGACAGCGGCCACATCCGCCTGCATGAGCAACTGTTGTTTGACGCTGCCAGTGGCGTCAATCTGCCCACGCAGCAGCGCCGGGTAGGCTATGTCTTCCAGGATTACGCGCTGTTTCCACATCTGAGCGTCCGCCAGAACGTGGCGTTCGGTCTGCACCGCGGATGGTTGAACCCGCGCCACGGCAGCCGTCACGCGCAGGTCGAGTACTGGCTGCAGGCGCTGCGTATCGATCACCTGGCGCAGATGTACCCGCACCAGATATCCGGAGGCCAGCGCCAACGGACCGCTTTGGCGCGTGCACTGGCACCCAGCCCGCAGGTTCTGCTTCTGGACGAGCCCTTCGCAGCACTGGACCACGACTTGCGGGCGCATCTGCGGCAGGAGTTGGAAGCAGTGCTGGATGCATCCAACATCCCGCTGCTGTTGATCACCCACGATCCGCAGGATGTGGACGTGTTTGGCCAGCAGGTTGTTCACCTTGCCGATGGAAAAGTCATCGGCTGAGTGACGGGGATGTCACCGTTGTTGCAACAGCGGGGTCGGCTTGATCGACCCTGCGAAGGATCGAATTGATCGCCGGCTTACCGTTGACGAAAGGCGCGTGACAACACCCGGCAGTCGCGCTTTGCAGAGAGCCGCCATGCCATCCGGTGATGGGATTTGTGAGCCCAATGGTGGCTGAGCACTGGGCTCGTGACTATTTGCCAGGGTTCGTCGTCGCGTCCAGTGCTTCCAGATGCGAATCCACCTTTCCTACCCAGGCATCAATGCCTGCCGCAACGGCAACCTCGCGCGCCGCTGTGAATGAGCGGCGAGCCCCCGCAATATCCTGCGCTTCCTGCTGCAGGCCGGCCTTCCCCATGTTTGCCTCGTACTCGGTCGCGCGCGCATACAGCGAATCGACCTTGCGGGCATCGGCGATGAGCTGATCTATCTCGGCATACAACCCATCCAGTTTGCCGGCCCCCATCCTGATGTCGATATCGGTGCTGCGAAGGTGCAGCATCTCCTCGCTTTCCTGCCCGTACTGGCGGGCGGCATCTGCTTTGGCCAGTGCGATCTGTTGGCTTGCTTCATCATGGCGGTTGGACTCGGCAAGCAGGTCCGCATAGGCAATGCGGTGCAGTGCGGGAACCTCGCCATTTCGCCTCTGATACAGGGTGATGGATTCGTCCATCAGCGTCATCGCTTTGGCCAACATGGCGGGATCAACCCGCGATTTCCACCAGTACTGGTTGGCCAGCAGGAAACGCGCCTCCAGCGCCAATTCATGGGACTTTCCATAGTTTTTCTCGACGATGGAAAGCGCCCGCTGTGTGTGGTCCCTGGCCTCGTCCAGCCGGGAAGCAAAGGTCAGCAGGTGTGACTTGGCGACCAGAATCCGCGCGTAAGCGGGGTGTTCGGTGCCCAGGCTCAATCGCAGAATGCGTTCGGCGTTGTCGGTTGATGTCTGAGCGGCGTCGAGCTTTTGGTCGAGCATCTGCATGAAGGCCAGCTCGCCCCATGCCACGCCAGTCAACGGGTGCTCCGCGCCAAGCGTCGTGCTGCGACTTTCCAGCAATGTGTTGGCCACGGCCAAGGCGCGCGCATCCCGCTGGGGGAGTTTGGAGGCGCGGACGGCACGAATAAGCGACTCGCGTGCGTCATCGACGATGCCTGGTTCGGTTTGGCTGGCCAGGGCAATGGCGCGTTCGAGATCCTGCATCGCTGCGTCCACCTGCAGACGCCGACGGTGCCAATTTCCACGCACGATGAGCATCTGCGCCAGGGTCTGGTCCGCTGCCGGCGTTTTCAGCGCCGAAGCCTGCTCGATTGCATCATTGAGCGTGGCCATTGCCAGCCTTGGCTTGTCCTGGCCTTCCTGGGCAACGGCCAGCTGCATGTGCAACTGCAGCTGTGCCGCCTTCTCCTGGTTGGTGAAGGGAAAACGGAGTTTCTGCATGCCGAGGCGAGTCTCTCGCTCGGCGATGCCATGTTGTGCACGGAGATTTTGCAGCCGCGCAATCGTGACCTGGTTGAACGCAAATTGTAGTGATGCATCGGAACCCAGGCGCAGTGACTCGGCCGCAAGCGCCTCGGCCGTACCGTAGTTGCCAGCATCGGTCTGGCTACGGGCGAGAATGGAAAGCCCGCGCGCCAGTACATCGGACGGATCCTTGGCGGCAAACCGGCGCAGGTTGGATTCGGTACGCTCCAGCAGCGCACTTGCCGTGAGCGGATGTTGCGAGGTTTGTGACATCGCCGCGGCAGCCAGTGACTGGCTGAAGATGTGATCCGCCCGCGTGGACACTTCCTGTTCCTGCCCGGCCGCATGCCGTTGCCACAACGCCGCGCCGCCAAGCAGCGCGACGCTTGCCACTGCCAGCAGCACGAAGGTGGTCTGCAGGATGTTGCGCCTGAAGAACAGCCTCAGGCGGTAGAGCATGCCGTTGCGGATCGAAATGGGACGGCCTTGCAGCCATTGCAGCAGATCCCCGTGCAGGGCCTGCAGGGTGGGATAGCGCTCGTCCGGATTGGCCGCAGTGCAGCGCTGGACGATGGCATCCAGATCACCCTGCAATTGGCGGCGCAGGGCGCGAATTGATCTGCAGTCCCTTTGCTTCACAGCGGCGATGCTGGCATCCACTGCAAACTCGCTGGGCATGCGCGCGCCCGTCGACAGGAATGAAGCAGCGCCGGACGCGTTGGCGGGAGTGCGGCCACAAAGCAGGAAGCACATCAGCGCACCCATGCCAAACACATCGATTGCCACGGATGGGCGCGCGCCGGCCATCAGTTCGGGGGCGCCAAAACCGGGGCTGTAAGCATGCGGGCGGGGGGCGTCGGCTGGTGATGTGCTGCCACTGATGTCCGCAAGCCCGAAATCCAGCAGCTTCGGCGTACCGTCACTGTCGATCAGCACCGCCGATGGCTTGATGTCCTGGTGCAGGACACCCCGGGAATGTGCATGGGCCAATGCCTGGCAGACAGTGGCGAGCAGTTCGACCCTGGCTTTGATGCTCTTTCGGTTCTGGTCGCACCACTGGTCAATTGCGCTCCCATCGACCAAGGGCATGACGAACCATGGCATGCCATCGACATCGACGCCGGCATCCAGGATCGGGACGATGTCGCGGTGATTCAGTCGTGCCAGTGCATTGCGCTCGGTCATGAAGGCGTTGAGCGCGGCTGGGGTTGTCAGTGCATGCTGGATGAACTTCAGGGCCACGTCGCGTTCGTAGCTGCCGTCGTTGCGGCTCGCGCGATAGACCGCGCCCATTCCTCCCATTCCGATCAGCGCGGTGAGCGACCACGGGCCGATGTGCTGACCAATGCGCCGCTCTGCACTGGCTCTCCTGCCGGCATCAGTGGCCGGAGAGTGCAGGGCCATCAGTGCCTGGGGCGGATGATCGAGCAGGGCAAATGGTGTATTGCCGGAGTGCAGCATGGCACGCGCCTGGTCAGCTGCAGGCCTGTTGCGAAGCGCCAGCAGGAGCAGCAGGCCGCTGCGCAGCGGTGCCGGCATGCCGAGCAGTTGTCGAACCCAGCGAAGCGCCAGCAGTTCGTTGTGGGTCGAGCTCACGCTGCGCTACCTCCGTCAGCATCCAGCCGTTGCAGCAGGAAGCTGCGTGCGGCCTGCCAGTCCCGGCGAACCGTGCGGATATGCACATCGAGCAAGCCGGCGATCTCTTCTTCGGAAAGCCCGCCGAAGTAGCGCCATTCGACCACCCGTGCCAGGCGTGGCTGGTGCTGGGAAAGATCGGTAAGAGCCGCATCCAGGCTTACCAGTTGTTCCAGTTGATCGGCCTGGCCCGGATCCCATCCATCGGACAGGGACAGTACCTGCACACCGGCGCCGCGCTTCTCGGCCATTTTGCTTTTGGCTTCATCGAGGATCACCGAACGCATTGCAGTGACGAACAGTGCGATGAGCTGGCGCCGACTGGCGGCATTGATGCCGGTGCGTGACAGCTTGAGCCAGGTCTCGCTGACAAGGGCGGTCGGTGAGAGCGTCTGGTCAGGTTTGCGCCAGAGCCGGGAGCGGGCAAGGCCATGCAGGTCGTTGTAGAGCAGGGTGTAGATTTTGTCCCATGCCTTCGTCTCCCCCGAATGCACATCCATCAGCAAGCGTGTAACCGCGCCTGCGGTTTCCTGTGCAGGCAGCCCTCCGGCGTCGATGGCCTCCATCTGGTTCCCTTTGCTGCGTGTTCAATTGGTCAGGACAACGGTGACCTGACGACCCCGCCTTAGTTCGGCACAGCAGCGGCGGGGAAGTCAATCAATGTGGCCCGTAGACGGGGTTCGGCGGGCCCTGCGGCAGCCCTTGCGGCGATCCGTGCGTTGCCGTGTCCTGTTCTGTCCCTATTTTTCGTCTGAACTTCTTCAGCCTTTGGTCTTTGAGCGACGGGCAGGGGGCAATGTCCTGTCCCGCACCCGAACTTCGTCCGAATTGGTAGGCATACCCGGACTGGCTGGGAGCATCGGGGCCAATCCCTGAAGCGGGGGAGAAGGGGATTCAATCGATCTGCGCTCCAGCATGTGGCTGCGCCCGGGAAACGGCATGATCCTGGGCGCGCGGCTGCAGCGTGCTGCCTGTCCGTCCGGGATGCCTGCCGCTTTCGATCCGCCATCTGCGCATCGGTGATGCTTCACCGGCCGAAGGTGAGCAACCGTCCTGAACTCAACTGGCCTATCTCAGATGCTTCACCCACAACTTATTGCACTGACCGAACTCGTTGAATCCCTGGAGAGGGAGATTCCGTCCCTTTCATATCGACAGCGCCATGACCGGCTCGCGGCCCTGCTTCAAGCCACCGCACGCCTGCAATGCAGCGTGGATACCGCAGAAGATATTGATGTTGATCGGCTGGTGCTGCGCGCCTGCAACATCGCGCTTTCTGCCATGCAGCCGGCCCCTGTTCCGCTTGCCGTGGAGATGGCGGCCAGCGACGAAGACGCCGAGAGCGAGAGGGTATAGGTCATGAGGCTTCATGTTGCATGGCCAACAACCACTACCTTCAATGGAGAGTGCGGGTTGCTCCGCACGGGTACTTGAAATGTTCAGATACGCAGTGCGGACAAAATTCGACCACGGGGCAGTCATCGTTTCACTGGTCGACTGGCCTGAGGTATCGACCGTGGTAAGGAAGAACCCCGGAACGGAGCTGAGAACCACGCTGTTGCGTGCAATCGAGGGCCGGTTCCGATCATTGCAGCCGGTGCCCTTGCCGAAGGCGAAACCGTGTTCGGATTTCTGCGTTCGACTCTCCTCGAATGAGGCCATGAAGGTGATGACGTTCAATGAGATGCTTCAGGCCGAGCTGGGGATGAAGGACGCCGCAATCAAGCTGGCCATCAGTGATCTGTTGATGAGCCAGATGCTGGATCTCGGCCAGCCCGCGGACCTGGACCTTATCGAGAAGATCATGGGCCTGGTTGGGAAGCGCATTGTTGCGTACTCGGTCAGCGCATGAGTGATGGCGGCGTATGCCTTTCGACCAACGTCACTTCGATAACCCGTTCCTGATCGCGTGGTGTTCCAGCGGGGGCCAGACCATCGGTTCTTCGTCGGAACTCGGATTCCCCCATGCAGAGCTCCCGGGAGAGGAGCTCTGCTTTCACATGGAACGGCTTGACGAGGACATTTCACCGTAACGCCACGACGCCTGAATCGCTGGGATTCCATTCAACCGTCCCGGCGCCCTGGGTTGTTGCCAATTGGCCGCGGGAGTCAGCTCAACAGTTCACGACGGACTATTTCAGCACCGGCGCTGAGCGCATTGAGCTTTCCTCTGGCAGTCGAGCGGGACAAGGGCGCCATGCCGCAGTTGGTGCTGGGGTAGAGCTTGTCGGCGTCCACGAACTGCAATGCCTTGCGCAACGTATTGGCTACATCCTCGGCCGTTTCGATGACGTTGCTGGCAACATCGATTGCGCCGACCATTACCTTCTTGCCGCGCACCAGTTCGATCAAGTCGATCGGCACGTGTGAGTTCTGGCATTCCAGCGAGATGATGTCGAGCTTGGACTGCTGGAGCTTGGGGAAGGATTCCTCGTACTGGCGCCATTCCGAACCCAGCGTCTTCTTCCAGTCGGTGTTGGCCTTGATGCCGTAGCCGTAGCAGATGTGCACGGCGGTTTCGCACTTCAGGCCTTCGATGGCGCGCTCCAGGGTGGCGACGCCCCAGTCATTGACCTCGTCGAAGAACACGTTGAAGGCAGGTTCGTCGAACTGGATGATGTCCACACCCGCTGCTTCCAGTTCCCTGGCTTCCTGGTTGAGGATCGTGGCGAACTCCCAGGCCAGCTTTTCGCGGCTGCGGTAGTGCGCATCGTAGAGCGTGTCGATCATCGTCATCGGGCCGGGCAGGGCCCACTTGATGGGTTGCCGGGTCTGCTGCCGCAGGAACTTGGCGTCCTCGACGAAGACGGCTTTCTGGCGGCTCACGGCACCGACCACGGTGGGCACGCTTGCGTCGTAGCGGTCGCGGATCCTCACCGTCTCGCGCTTGGCGAAATCGACGCCTTCCAGGTGCTCGATGAAGGTGGTGACAAAGTGCTGGCGGGTCTGCTCGCCGTCACTGACGATGTCGATACCGGCGTGCTGCTGTTCGTGCAGGGACAAACGCAGTGCGTCCTGCTTCGCTTCGATCAGCTCGTCGCCCTGCAGTTTCCAGGGGGACCAGAGTTTTTCCGGCTCGGCCAGCCACACGGGCTTGGGCAAGCTGCCGGCGGTGGACGTGGGCAGTAGTTTTTTCATGGCGGGTTGTTCGATGTGATGGGGTTGATCAGGCGGCGCAGTTGGCGGCCCATTGCGTCAGCACGTCCCGGTACGGGGTGATGAAGTGTGCTTCGGTGTAGCGGCCCTGCTTGACCGCCAGCTGGCTGCGTTCTTCCCGGTCGTAGACGATCTTGGTCAGCGAGTAGTCCTGGTGCTTGAGGCTGGGCTGGTAGACGCTGCCGGCGGCAGAGTTGGCGTTGTAGATCTCGGGCCGGTAGATCTTCTGGAAGGTCTCCATGGTACTGATGGTGCTGATCAGTTCCAGGTCGCTGTAGTCACCCAGCAGGTCGCCGCAGAAGTAGAACGCCAGCGGTGCTGTGCCATTGGCGGGCATGAAGAAACGCACCTGCATGCCCATCTTGGCGAAGTACTGGTCGGTGGAGGAAAGCGCGTTCTGCAGGTACTCCACGCCCAGCACCGGGTGCTCATTGCCGGTGCGGTGGTAGGTCTTGCTGCTGGACGCACTGATGCAGATCACCGGCGGCTTGCGGAAGCGCTCCCTGTAGGCCTGCGAGCCCATGAAGTGCTTGAACAGCTTGCCGTGCAGGTCACCAAAATCTTCCGGCGCGGCAAAGCTGGTGCGGCTGTCGTTGTAGGCCGGCAGCAGCACGCTGAAGTCGTAATCACGCACGTAGGAAGAGAAGTTGTTGCCAACGATGCCGTCGATGCGGGTGTTGCTGGGGTGGTCGACGATGGTGGTTTTCAGGATCTCGATCAGCGGGAAAACCACTGCGTCAGCCTGCGCTCCAAAGGACATCTCGGCCGAGATGATCTCAAGCTCGACCGAGTAGCGGTCAGCGGTGGGGTTGTCCCAGTGCGCGAGATTGTTGAAGCGGTTGTCGATCATCTTCAGGGTATTGCGCAGGTTCTGCTGACGGCTGCTGCCGCGCGCAAGATTGGCAAAGTTGGTGGTCAGGCGGGTGCTGTCCGATGGCTGGTAGTTCTCATCAAAGCGGAGGCTTTTTATGTGGAATTCGAAGGTGTCGTTCATCGTGGGCGGCTACCGTAGGTTCTGCGGAGGGGGGAGCCGGCAGGGCGCGGGCTCGGTGTGTGGCCGGGTCTATCAGGCGGCGGCAACGGCGTTGGCCGTGGCTTGTGCGTGGCGCTTGAGTTCCAGCAGTGGCAGGGCGCGCTGGATTGCCAGGCGGCTTCGCTGGAGCAGCGCTTCGTCATGCAGCTGGTAGTCCACGAAATCCTTGTCGGTCGCATAGACACCCAGCGGCAACGTGCGTGCCTGGAAGAAACTGAAGAGCGGCCGCAGCTGGTGGTCGATCATCAGCGCGTGGCGTTCGCTGCCGCCGGTGGCAGCGAGCAATACCGGGGTGTCGATCAGGGCGTCCTGGTCGATGAAATCGAAGAAGTGCTTGAACAACCCGGTGTACGAACCGCGGTACACCGGCGTGGACACAATCAGGATGTCGGCGTGCTCCACGGCCGCAAGTTCCCGCTCCACCGCCTCGGGCAACTGCGAACGCCACAGCGCACCGGCCAGCCGTGGGGCCAGCTGGCCCAGCTCTATCAGGCGCTGCTCGCAGGGCAGCTGTTCACCGACAAGGGCCAGCAGGTGCTCGGCCAACGACACCGCCCTTGAGGGGCGCTGCATGCCGCCGGAAACCGCGACGACGCGCAGTGGGGGATTCAATTGAAGCTTCATTGGATGTGATTTGCCCGTTCCCGGATCTACCAGACTGGGCCTGATGCTAGCGAGCGTGTTCCATGAGGTAAAATGGTGTTATTTCAACAATCAATGAAAATTATTCATTTATATGCTTGAGCGCATCCATCTCAGCATCATTCAACAGGTCGAAAAGCAGGGCTCGCTGACTGCGGCGGCGAGCGTACTGAACCTGACCCAATCGGCGTTGAGCCACAGCATCCGGAAGCTGGAGCAGCAGCTGGGCACGGACATCTGGCTGCGCGAAGGGCGGAGCCTTCGATTGACCCAGGCTGGCCAGTACCTGCTGGCAGTGGCGAACCGGGTACTGCCGCAACTGGAGCTGGCCGAAGAACGGCTGGATCAGTTCGCCCAGGGCGAGCGTGGCGCGCTGCGCATCGGCATGGAATGCCACCCGTGCTATCAGTGGCTGTTGAAGGTGGTATCCCCCTATCTGACGGCCTGGCCTGACGTGGATGTGGATGTCAGGCAGAAGTTCCAGTTCGGCGGGATCGGTGCGCTTTTTGGTTATGAGATCGACCTGCTGGTGACGCCTGACCCGCTGTACAAGCCGGGGCTGAGGTTCGAGCCGGTGTTTGATTACGAACAGGTGCTGGTCGTGACCAAGGGCCATGCGTTGGCATCGCAGGCCTACGTCAAGCCGCGGCAACTGACCCGTGAAGTACTCATCAGCTACCCGGTGGACATCGAGCGCCTGGACATCTACAGCCAGTTCCTGTTGCCCGCAGGTGTGACCCCGCGCCGCCACAAGACCATCGAGACCACCGACATCATGCTGCAGATGGTGGCCAGTGGACGCGGCGTGGCTGCGTTGCCGCGCTGGCTGGTGGAGGAATACGCCACCCGCATGGATGTGGTGCCGGTACGGCTGGGCCCGCGCGGGGTGGCCAAGCAGATATTCCTGGGCTCGCGCGAAGCAGACGCCGGCATCGACTACGTGCGGGCTTTCATCGAGCTGGCCCGCAAGTCAGCCACCGCCATCGCCCAGGAAGTGCGCGCGCCGTGATGGTCAAGGGAAATGACGCGGCCTGGCGGCCGGGAAAGCGCGCGGATGACAGCTCGCATGGAAGCTCCCACGCGGCCCTGATGAAGGATGGAGCAGTTCGCGCACCGCGGCGGGGTTACCGCAGGATGCGTGATGCCTCCTGATCCGACGATGTTCCCCCGTGCCCTTGCTGACGACTATTCGCTGGAAGTGAGTGGCAATGCCCTTGCCGCGCTGAAGGGCGTTGCGTCGCGACTGGCACCGCGCACAAGCCTCTTCATCCCGTATCTGGCGAGCGAAGACGACGCCACGCGGCTGGCTGCTGCGGTGGCCATCCGTGGACTTGGCTTTGTCCCCACGCCGCATCTTTCGGCACGCCGTATCGTCTCGCGTGCCGCACTGGCGTCATTCATCGAGCGCGCGGTGGGGGAGGCCGGCGTGGACAGCTGCCTGCTGATTGCAGGTGATCCGTCCCGGCCCCTGGGGCCGTTTCACGACAGTAGCGCGCTCATTGAATCGGGGATTCTTGAGCGGTCCGGCATCAAGTTGATCGGCGTGGGCGGGCATCCCGACGGTCATCCGGCAATGCGTGCGGCGCAGTGCTGGGAGGTGCTGGAGCACAAGTGCAGGCGCATCCAGGTTCATGGCATGACGCCGCTGATCGTCACGCAGTTCGCGTTTGACGCCGACATCGTGCTGCGGTGGCTGGAAACGCTGCGCGCACGCGGCATCGACTGCCCCGTGCGCGTGGGCGTGCCGGGCCCGGCCAGTGTCGCGGTGCTGGCGCGTTACGCAGCGCTGTGTGGTGTCGCCGCCAGCGCATCGATGCTGGCCAGGTATGGCCTGTCAATCGGCAAGTTGCTCGGCACGGCGGGGCCCGATCTATTTGTCGATCGCCTTGCCGACCGCCTGACCGAGGCACATGGGGAAGTGCACCTTCATTTCTACCCCTTCGGCGGCGTCGCCCAGTCGGTGAAATGGATCGAGGACTACCGGAACCGCAATCCGACGCAGGACAGGAGCGGCTGAGGATCAAGCAGCCAATCCCGGGCCCGAAACGCCCGCGATGATCGCTTCGAGAATGGGCCGGCACAGTTGGAGCGGGGAAGGGGAATGTTGCTATTGCGCAAGACCAGCGTCGCTGCGGTACGGCGCCTGGGCGCCGGTGGTGTTGGTGCTTGGACGTATCGCATTCCCGGTGTTCGCCGTGGTGTTGATTTACGTTGGAAAGCAGATCACTCAGTACGGTACAGGCTGTCGCCGCCATTAGCTTGCGCAGGCACGTCATCGGCGCAACCCGGCATTGGCAGGCCCTGTCCCCATCCGGCGGCCAAGAGCTGCACATCACGCACAGGATTGGACGCCTTGGCCCGTTCGTTGCGGATGCGACAGGACTCGGGATCGGTGGCAAACAAACCGCGTGCGAAGCCCCGGCCTTGTTCCGCCAGCCTTCTGGTCTTGGGGGCACGGATTCTCGAAAACGCCTGAAAAACGCCGTCCAGGCCAGCACTTGCACCCTCCAGACACCGCGCCAGATGCCACGCATCTTCCAGCGCCTGGCACGCGCCTTGGCCGGACGTCGGCAACGGTGCATGCGCGGCATCACCCACCAGCAGGACGTTCGCCCGGTTCCACGTCTGCAGCGGCTCCAGGTCATGCACCGCAATCAATCCGATGGCATTCGCCGGCGTGGCCTGGATGATTTTTGCGACCGGCTCCGGCCATTCGGCGAACAGGTCTTCAACTTCCCTGCGCATATCTGCGCTGGCTACAGCCTCGGATAGAGGGCGAGCCTGCGCTGCAGCCCAATACACCAGCCCGGGCCGAATCGGCACGCAACCAAAGCGCTCGCCGGCACCCCAGAAATCCTGGATCGCACTGCCGTCTACCAGCGCATGCTGGCTCTGCGCCACACCGATCCAGTTCACGAAGCCCTGATAGATGGGCGTGTTGTCACCTGCGACAAACTTGCGCGCGACCGAATTCATGCGCCCGTCGGCACCAATGAGCAGATCCGGGCGGATGCTCACACCGTTGTCGAATTGCGCCACGGCCCTGCCATCCGCATCCAGCTCAATGGCTGCCGCCCGATGCCCGAATTCCACGGGAATCCCTGCCCGTGCCGCGTGGTCCAGCAGCACCTGCTGCAAGTGCCTGCGCAACACGGTGTAGGTTGGGTATCCCATTGTCCGGTCCAGCAGGCCAATATCCAGGCCGCCCAATGCATTTCCGGCAGCATCCTGGCGACACATTGTCAGTGGCCGTCCGCCGATGGCGTCGATGTCCTGCAGCAGCCCAAGTTCGTCCAGCACAAAGCTGGCGTTGGGCCAGAGTGTGACGCCGGCCCCCATGGTTGCCGGCGTCGCGCGGCGCTCGTAGACCCGAGGGCTGTAACCCTGCTTGCGCAATGCCAGTGCCACGCTCAGGCCCGCAATGCCGCCACCGAGTATTCCAATTTCCACGCTGAGACTCTCCTGCTCATGGGGGCGCGGCGTACATTCCACCGCGTCACATCTGTCGAAAGGGCATGTTAGATTTCGCCATTCAAGGGAACTAGCTTGTGAAAATTGGATGCTTTCATGTCAGAAACGGGACAATAAATGCGCGATGCACTCGATCTGAATGCCGTCCGTGTCTATGCGGCAGTTGTTGATGAGCAGAGCTTTGCCGGTGCATCGCGGCTATTGGCCATGCCTTCGTCCAACGTCAGCCGCCACGTCGCCGCGCTGGAGCGCAAGCTCGGCACACGCCTGCTGGAACGAAGCACCCGCCATCTGCGCATGACCGAAGCGGGGCGGCTGCTCTACGAACGTGCCAAGCCGCTGCTGGACACTCTGCTCTCCACGCAGGAGGAGCTTGGTGCGGTACAGCGCGAACTACGCGGTCCTCTGAAGATGTGCATGCCGGGGGAGGCGCCACGGCTGCTTGGTCCGATCCTTGCCGAATTCTGCAGCCTTCATCCGGGGATCGAGCTCGAATGCGACACCCGGGTGACCGGGCTGGAAGTGCTTCGAGAGGATGTTGACCTTTCCATCGTCTTCCACCGGGGCCATCAGGAAGACAGCGCCTTCATCACCCGCGAACTCGCCGTTCTGCCCAGCATCGTGGTTGCCGCGCCCTCACTGCTGGCCAGGACCGGCATTCCCCGCCATGTGCGTGAGCTGAAGTCGCTGCCCTGCATCACCACCCTGAGCGCATTGAAGGGCCAACCGTGGCAGTTCCAGAACATTGCGGGCGAGATCGTCAAGGTGCCGGTCCGCAGCCGCTATCGCGTCAACAGTGGGGAACTGGCCGTGGCTGGCGCACGGCAAGGCATCGGTTTCGCGATCGTGGCCGCCTATCCCTGCCAGGAAGACCTTGCTGCGGGCCGATTGCAGGAGGTGCCACTGGACCTTGCTCCTGCCTCTTTGCAGTTACTGGGGGCCTACAGCCACCGTCATTCCGTGACTGCGCGTGTACGGGCACTGCTGGAATTGATACAGGTGCGCTTGGCCGGACTGGCAAACTCTCCCTTGGATCCCGGACCGCGTGGCGCGGTTTAGGGTCGAAGTGATTTACCGGGCTCAAAGTGGAATGCTTTGCGGCACTGTCTTCCCTGCCAGGGCAGGGATGGAGACGGGTTTTTGGATTGGGGATGTCCATCGGGGCTAGGACGTTTCGCTTGTGGCCCACTGGATGAACGCCCAGCGGCGCGTCGGCGCCATGCCGAAGCGATGCTGCGGCGAGCGTGCATGCCATTGGCGCACGCGTGCTTCTTCATCGGCATCCAATGCGCCGAACAGTTCCACCGCCTGGCGCACCAGGCCATCGGCATCCTGGGCGAGGTCACGTACCGATTCGGGCAGGTAGTCGACCTGCGGCTCGCGGCCCATGTCCAGCAGCATGTTGATCGGGTAGCGGTGGTCGGGCATCGGCACCCAGTCGCGCCCGAGCAGTTCCGCCAGCTCGGGTACGCCGGCGCGCGGGCCGGTGGCGAAGGTGATGCAGGCACGTTGGCGGGCGTGCGCGTCCAGCCTGTGCAGCGCCGCCTCAAGGTCCGGCACCATCAGCGAGCGCGAGGCAATGGCCAGGTCGCAGTGCGGCACCGCGTGCCAGTCATCGGTCCATGACAGCGCCCACGGCGTAATGTTGGCGACTTCGTCGCGGGTGATCGCAGTATGCAGGCCGTCGAGCATGCCGGTGCTGTAATCGAGTGCGTGTACGTGGCCGACCTGCGTGGCGATTGGCAGGCTGAGCAGGCCGGGGCCGCAGCCAACATCCAGCACGGTGGCCACGCCGTCGAGGTTGAGCCTGGCGAGGAACGCTTCGCTGTAGTCGTCGTGACGGCGCTTCCAGCTGGATTGCACGGCCCGCGCATCCCAGGCACTGGCTGGCTTGGCCTGGAATCCGCAGGCCTGCAGGTGCTGGCGGTAGCGTGCGGTGTGGTCGATCGGGGTCGGTAGCGAGTGATTCATGTTGAAGTTCCAAAGACGGGCAGGGCGGCAGCGACGCGGGCAGCATCGACGCCATACAGCATGGCGAGGCGTTCGGGCGTTGCGATCTCGCGGGCCGGTCCCAGTGCCTGCAGGCTGCCGGCGGACATCAAGGCAATGCGGTCGGCTACCTGCAGCGCGTGCTGTGGTTGATGGGTGGACAGCAGCACGCCAATGCCACGTTCGGCCAGGCGCCGCACGGTATCGTGGATTCGCAGCTGTGTGACGAAGTCGAGACTGGCGGTGGGTTCGTCCATCACCAGCAATCGCGCCTGCTGGGCCAGCGCACGCGCGATCAGCACCAACTGGCGCTCGCCGCCGCTGAGCGTGGTGACGGTGCGTTCGGCCAGAGCCTGCAGGCCCAGTTCGCGCAGGCAGTCCTCCGCGATGGCTTCGTCGGCATGGCCGGGGGCCGCCAGCAGGCCCAGATGTGCTGCGCGGCCCATTGCCACCACTTCGCGCACGCGCCAGGCAAAGGGCAGGGGGGCGGCCTGCGGGACATAGCCCACGCGGCGGGCGCGGGCAGCGCGGTCATGCATGTGCAGTGGCGTGCCCTGCAGATCCACCTCGCCGCGCACGGCAGGCAGCAGGCCGAGCAAGGTGCGGAACAAGGTGGTCTTGCCGCAGCCGTTCGGGCCGAGCAGACACAGCACCTCGCCGGGGTGCACCGACAGCGCGAACTGCGCGCCGAGCGCCACACCGGCATGGCCGATGGACAGACCTCGTGCTTCCAGCAACGGTGCGGCGGCGGTCATGGGCGACGCTCGCTGCGGGCCAGCACCAGCAGGAAGCAGGGCACACCGACGAAGGCGGTGAGAATGCCGAGTGGCAGTTCGATAGGTGCCAGTGTGCGCGCCAGCGTATCGGCAGCGAGCAGGAAGCTGGCGCCGAGCAACAGGCTGGCCGGCAGCAGGCGACGGAAATCGGCACCGACCAGCAGCCGCGCGATATGCGGAACGACCAGCCCGACCCAGCCGATGATGCCGGCCAGTGACACTGCCGCGGCGGTGCACAGCGTGGCGGCTGCAATCAGCGTCCAGCGCAACGGGGTGACCGCCACGCCCAGCGCACTGGCCTCCTCGTCGCCCAGAGCAAGCAGGTTCACCCGCCAGCGCAGCAGCACCAGCGGCAACAGCCCGACCAGCAGCAGCGGTGCAGTGACCTTGAGGTCATCGATGACCACGGCGTTCAAGCCGCCCAGCAGCCAGAAGGTGATCGATGGCAATTGCGTATACGGATCGGCCAATAGCTTCAGCAGTGAGATGCCGGCGCCGAGCAGCGCCGACACCGCGACGCCGGCCAATACCAGGACCAGTACCGGATCGTGCCGCCGCACCAGTGCTGCCACCAAACACACCAGGCCCACGGCACCCAGCCCGCCCGCAAAGGCGATGCCCTGCACCAGCAGCATCGGCAGGCCGAGGAACAGCCCCAGCGAAGCGCCAAGGCCGGCTCCGGCGGAGACACCGAGGATGTCCGGCGACACCAGTGGATTGCGGAACATGGCCTGGTAGGCCGCACCGGCCGCCGACAACACCGCGCCGATCAGCACGGCGGCCAATACACGCGGCAGGCGGACGTGCCAGAGCGCGGCCTGCAGCGCAGGCGCGCTGGGTTCACCGATGCCGAACAGTTGCCAGCCGATGGCGTGCATCAGCGCCGCCGGCCGCACCGGGAATTGGCCGACCGAAAACGCCAGCAACAGCATCACCAGCAGCAGGCTCCAGCCGCCGGCATGCCATGCCCAACGAGGAAGCGCGCGCATCTCAGGCACTCGCATCCAGGGTGCGGGCAAGCTCGGCCGGCAGTGGCTGGCCCCACAGCAGCTGATGCAGTGCACTGACGCGGGCGCGCAATGCGGCCGGCGCCAACGCGGGAGTTGTGCCCGGGTGCAGCTTCGACAGCAGCCAGGGCAGGCCGGGCAGACGATTGACGCCGGGCGGGCCGTCCAGCCATCCAAAGGGCAGTACAGGTGCGCAATGCAATCGCCGTTCGCGTACGGCACGCAGGGCGCGCCAGCGCGGATCCTGGTGTGCGCGTGCGGCGAAGCCGGCGTCCTGGGTCAGGATCACGTCGGGGTCCCAGGCCAGCAGTTGTTCGAACGACACCCGGGCGAGACCTCCAGCGCCGGCGCTGGCAGCCACGTTGCGGCCGCCGCAGAACTCGATGACTTCGGTATTGATCGAACCGGACAGGCCGCTTTCCAGGCCGTCGCTGCCACGCCCGTAATACACGGTGGGGCGCGTCGCTGCCGGGCGCGCCGCCAGCACCTCGCGCACCATCGCCAATTGCGTCTCTGCCGCCTGCGCCAGTGCTTCGCCGCGCGTGGCAACGCCTAGCAGCCTACCAACATGGCGCAACTGCGTGGGATGGTCGGGCAGGCGGCCGGCAATCAACTCGAAGGGAATGGCGGTCTGCTTCCAGACCCGCTCGGCCGAGTCGCGGTAGTTGGCATCGAAATCACCGGCATCCAGCACCAGGTCCGGCTGCATTGCGAGCAGGCGTTCGAGGCTGACCGTGCTGCCGCGCCCGGCAAGACGGCCGACCACCGGCAGTGTGCGCACCGATGCCGGCAATTGCGCCAGCGCGTCGGGCGACACCTTCATCGGCCAACCCAGCAGGCATTCGGGTGCCACTGCGGCGAGCAGCACCGCGGCCGGCGGGCCGGCCGCAAAAACACGCCTGGGTGTGGCCTTGGGCGCACCCAGCCGCAGCACGCGCTGGGCCGGCATCGCCAGCAGCTTTGCATTGGCGGCCAGAAGAGGTGCCAGCGCGAATGCCTGCAGCAGGGCGCGCCGCCTCATGCAATGACCTCCGGCGCAGTGCGGCAGGCATCCCACCAGGTCTGCAACGCTGCGTCCTCGGCGGGCAGCTCGATGGCCATGCCGCCGGTGAACTGGCGCCACGCGTCGAGGTAGGGCAGCTTCACCGCGGTCAGCAACGGGATGCCGACCAGCATCAGCGCCAGCAGCTCGTCGGCCATGCCGCCACCTTCTGATTCCAGCGTGCCGAAGCGGTTGGCGATGGCCAGCTCGGCGTGGTCCTGCAACGCGCGGCGCAACACCACGCTGGCGTCGGCGATGCCGCCCGGGTCCAGGTTGCATCCGCAGGAAGCCTGGCCCAGTGCCTGGCTGATCGGATAGCGCGAGGCGGGATCGGTCACGTCCATCAGCGTCATGCGCTTGCCGTTGGCCGTGGGTTCGTGCGGCAGGTGCACCAACCCGCGTACGCGGTGACCGGCAGCCAGCTGGCGCGCGGCGAACGCGGCCAGCAGGGCATCAGGGTCGCCGCTGTGGTCATGCACGATCGCCGCGATGCGTGGTGGCGAGGATGGGGTCATGTTCAGAACCTCCAGTTGGCATTGGCGAACCAGGTACGGCCCGGCATTGGGTAGCCGTCGGCCAGCTCGTACCATTTGTCACCGACATTGCGCACGCCAAGGTCGAAATCCCAGGCATCGCGCGGGCTCCAGCTGGCCTTGACGCTGGTGATGCCATGCCCGGGCAGATCGCGTACCGGCCGTGTCGCATCGGCATAACTGACCTTGCGGCCCTGTTCTGCTTCCAGCGTGGCCTGCAGCTTCAACTGCGGCAGCAGTTGCCAGCCCACTGCCATGAACAGGCGCTGGCGCGGACTGTCGAGCAGGGCGACGCTGCGGTTCTGCAGATTGGTACGGCGCAACCAGGTGTAGCTGGTCTGCAGGTCCCAGTCATCGCCGATGCGCTGGCGCAGGCCCAGTTCGACGCCCTGGTGGCGGGCCTTGCCGATGTTCTGCGCCTGGTTGCAGGTGCTGCCGCCACACTCGGGCGAAGCCACCACCGCGTTCTGGATCAGGTCGTCGATGCGGCTTTGGAAGAGTGCCGCCTGCAGTTGGCCACCTTCCCACCAGCGGCCACGCAGGCCGACTTCAAAGTGCGTGGCATGTTCGGCCTTCAGGTCAGGGTTGGGCAGGGCGGCGCCCATGCGTGCCGAATAGCGGTCCTTGATGGTCGGGAAGCGCGTGCGCCGGGCGGCGCTGGCATACCACTGCTGGTCCGGCGCCAACTGCTGCACATACTCCAGCACCGCATTGGTGGCATCGGTACTGCCGGTTGGCCAGAAGTACACGCGCTTGGCGTCGCGACGGTCATGGCCGATGCCCACGCGCAGGTGCGAGGTATCGGTCAGCGCAACGCGGTCTTCGATCGCCACCGAGGTGGTGACATCACGGAAGTCCTTGTTCGGCGAGTGCGGGTTGCGCTCGCTGTGCTGGTCTTCCTTGTAGTGGATGGCGAACTGCAGTTCCTGGCGGGGCAGGGCTGTGGTGGCCAGGGTCACCGAGCCGCCGACGGTGCGGTCGTCGTAGATGCTGGGGAAGTTGCTGTTGTCCATTGCCACCTGATAGCTGCCATCGGTATAGGCGTTCAGGCCGTTGCCATAGGTGTCGCGGTAGACACGGGTGCGCAGCGTGGTGTGTTCGCCCAGGCGTGTGTTGCCGATGAAGTACAGGTTGTCCTTGTCCCACCACGGCCAGCGCCAGTAGCGGATGCCGCTGCGCGCGGTGCCGGTGTAGACCGGGTTGTCCTTTTCGCCATCCTGGCGTGCGTAGCCGATCGCGTACTCGTCGCCCTCGCGCGGGGTATAGCCCAATTTGAACGACAGGCGGCGGTCGTCGCGCGAGGCGTTGCGGCGATCCTTGCCGGTGTCGGTGGGTACGCGCTTGTAGTCGACGAAACCATCCGGCAGCGGGAACTCATCGGCTTTCAGGATCGATGCGCCAAGCTGGTAGTACCAGTCGCCACGGCGGCCGCCGAGGTTGATGGCCGCTTTGCGTTCGCCGCCATCGGCGATGCCCAGCCGCACGTCGCCTTCCAGCGGGCGTTCCGGCCGGCGACTGACCAGGTTGATCGCACCGCCCAGGATATTCGGCCCGTACAGCAGCGACGCCCCGCCGCTGGCGACCTGAATCTCGGCGAGATCAAAGGTAGTGAAGCGGCCGAAATCCACGTAGCCGTCGTAGGGCACGTACAGCGGAATGCCATCAAGAAACACCGGCACCTGGCGTGCATCGAAGCCGCGCAGGTAGACCATGTCCTCGTTGCGCGAGTTGCGCGCCAGGCTGACCCCCGGCAGCACACTGACCGCATCGCCGACCGTGTTGCGGTCCAACTGCTGGATGCGGTCGGCGTCGAGACTGCGCTCGGCCACGGTGGGCGAGGTGCCGCGCTCGGCATGCACATCGATCGTGCCCAGCGTGAACACCGGCGGTGGCGAGGCGGCGTCGGCCGCAGCGGCGGTCAGCGGCAACAGCAGGGCCGACAGGGGTAGAACGAAACGGCAGGTACGCATCCTCGCGAGTCCTCGGGTTCGTTATATCCAAAATGATATAACGGTTGGCAGGGGTCAACTTGATGACCGACCCGGGGATTCTCGGCGCTGGCCTGCGCGGCAACCTTGACCGATATCAAGCCCGGGGCAGGATGGCTACGCCGTACACTGGCCGCTCGCGCGAACGCAGGGACACAAGCACGATGAGCGAGGCCGGGGCGCCGTTGGAACTGCAGGGAAACCTGTCGCTGAGCATTGCCGGGCAGAGCCTGGGCGGCCGCGGCCGTTTCGCTCTACTGGGCCTGATCGATGCGTGTGGTTCGATCAGCCAGGCCGCCAAGCGCATGGGCATGACCTACAAGAACGCCTGGGACGCAGTGGATGCAATGAACAGCGCCGCTGGCGAGCCACTGGTCGCGCGCAGCGTGGGCGGTCGTGGCGGTGGCGGCGCGCGTCTGACCGAGCGCGGTCGCCAGCTGATCACCCGTTTCGAGGAGGTCGAGCGCGCACACCGTACTTTCCTGCAGTCGCTGCAGGCCACCCCGGGGCTGGACGAGGATCTGGCCCTGATCCGGAGAATCGGCATGATCACCAGTGCACGCAACCAGTTCCATGGCCGGGTCAGCGCGTTGGCCACCGGCGCGGTCAATGACGAAGTGCAGATCGAAGTGGCGCCGGGCCTGGCGGTGGTCGCGACGATCACCCATGGCAGTGTGGAATCGCTGGGACTGGGGGTGGGTGTGCCGGCCTATGCGCTGGTAAAGGCCTCGTCGGTGATCGTGGCGCAAGGCGATGGTGCGCGCTATTCGGCGCGCAACCAGTTCACCGGAACGGTGGAGCGGATCACCGAAGGGGCGGTGAACGATGAAGTGGTGGTGGACATCGGCCATGGCTGCAGCGTGGTGGCGGTAATCACCCGGGCCAGCACTGCGACGCTGGAACTGCGCGAAGGCTGCACGGCAACGGTGCTGTTCAAAGCATCGTCTGTCATCGTGGGCATCGCCCCCTGATTGAGGCGGAAAGATGGGTACTCCCTGTCAATTAGCGGACCTTGGAAGTGGAACTCTCTCGTAATCTGACCCGAGGAGGTTCCATGAAAAGTCCCGCTTTCGCGATAGCAAGACCATTACCGTGCTCAAACAGGCCGAGGCGGGCATTCATGTACCAGGACTGCACTTTCGGCGATTTGGTATATCTCAGGTAGTCGAGCAGATGTGTTCCCGTGCAATCTGGAGAGGAAAATCGGCGGGTGGACACCGCCAACCTCGACACTAATGATGTCGGCACACATTCGGCATGGAGCGGGGAATGTTCAGGGGGATCGTCGGTATCGCGTTGCTGGCTGTGGCCGGCGCGCTGGCAGCACAGCAGATCCACAGTGGCGCTGGTCGTGGCGCGCCGCGCGTGGGAGAGCCTCAGCGCAATGTTGTTCAAGTTCCCAAGTTGGATTGTCGGAAGTTGGTCCACTCTTGGGAGCCGTGGATGCAGGTCTACTGCAACAACGTAGATTTCGACCTGCAGCGTGAGTGGTCAGCGCACCTGGGGCGTCCGACACCATCCAGGACGGTGATTGAGGTTCCGGCTCTTGGAACACCTGAGGCGAAGGCTTCGGGCGTTTCCTGCTCGGAAGGTCGCGTGGGGTTCACCCCCGTTTTCACGGACATTTACGAGAAGGCCGACCAAGGTCTTGAGAAGTGTTCATGTTGAAGCGAAGGAAGTTTCAGCGCAGAGTTCAAGCGTGGTGCGGTTGAGCAGGCCAACCAGGCGGGCGTCGGCTGCGCTCAGGTGGCCCGAGAGCTGGGGATTCGGGCCTCCCTGCTGACTCGCTGGAGGCGAGAGGCCAGAAGCCAAGCCTCAGTGGCCTTTGCAGGCACGGGTACACCCCGCGACGAAGAGCTGGCTCATCTCAAGCGCGAGCTGGCGCGGGTGAAGAAGGAACGGGATTTCTGCGAGAAGCGGCGACGTTCTTTGCCAAGGGATCAGCCTGAAATACCAGGTGATCGAACGTTGCCGCGATGCGTTTCCGGTTCGGCTGATGTGCCGATGCCTGCGGGTATCGGCCAGCGGCTATTACGACTGGAGCAAGCGCCTGGCCAGCCCTCGCCAACTCGACAACGAGCGCTTGCTCGGTCGCATCCGCGAACTGCACGAAGACAGCCGCGGCGTGCTGGGCGCAGGCCGGATGCGGGAAGACTTGGTGGATGAAGGTGACACCGTCAGCCTTAATCGCGTGGCTCGATTGATAGCGGCAGATAGCTTGCAGGGCTGGCCCCGGCCCAAACGTCGCGGCCCGCGCGGCCGGCCTGCGCTGGCCGCCTTGGCGTGCGTAACTGGCTGCAGCGGGACTTCACTGCGCTTGAGCCAGAGACCAAGAGGGTCACCGACATCACCGAGATCAAGACGCAACAGAGCAAGCTGTATCTATGTATTGTCCTGGACCTGTTTGCCCCGCGTGTCGTGGGCTGGTCAATGCATCATCGACAAGACCGGCAGATGGTGATTCGAGCGGTGCAGATGGCGGTCTGGCAGCGTCAAGGCCACCGTCCGGTAATCCTACATTCCGATCGTGGCAGTCAGTTTCGGAGTGGCGATTATCAGCGCTATCTGAAAGCCAACGGATGGGTCTGTTCGATGGGTGCGGTGGGACATTGCGGGGACAGCACTGCATGCGAAGGCTTCTTCGGGATGCTCAAGCGCGAGCGGATATACCGGATGAGCTACCCAACACTCGATGCGGCAAAGGCCGATGTGTTCGAATACATCGAGCGGTTCCACAACCGTCCGTGATTTCGGGGTAGAACCCCTTTTGGCTACGAAGTGCCTACGGCCTCTCCGGCTAATTACTGACATGTGCAGCCGGATTGACTTCTCAAAAACATCAATCGAGGATTGACAAGGGAAATCACGAAGCCTTGGCACCCATGCACTGGTTCCATTTGAAAGCATCGCAAGAATCCCGGTAGTGTCGACTGAATTACCCTGTCAACGAACTGGAACAGCCAGGAGTCGCCCCTTTTAAATCTATTAATTGCGCTAATGCCAAGAATGTGCCTTTAGTCATGGAGGGTAGATATGAAAAGGATTATTAATGCTCGCACTTTCGCAACTATATGCATAGCAATAGCGGCTTTCTTTGGAGCTGCCTCAGCAGAAACCCGCCCCGGAACGCTAGATACAGTACAGGTTCGAGGGTATCGACTTCAGAGCCCCGATCCGCTTCTTATGACTGCTGGCTCTATCTCAGTGGTCGTCGGCTTTAACCCATCCAATATATCCAGGCCGTACCTGCCCCAGTTGATTCGCGCGCCGCGTTTGTCGGGGATGGGGGTTGTGATGACGCGCTCGGGGTAGCAACTGCGGGAAATCCAGTTGTTATAGCAACTGCCAATAAGACTGAGAAACTAGAAGTATTTTCCACTCCAGGCGAGAAGCCGCTTGGGATCGAGTTGAACTGGAATTCAAACTTCGGACTTCGAGGGCACTTTGGATACAACTGGCTTACTGCTTCCGATAAGCGCCTCTATTTCGTTTACGAAAATGGGGAGCAGTGCAGCGTCAATCCTGGCGGATATGAGTGCGGATTAAACGGAGCCGCACGAGCGGTTCAGATATTCGGCCTGCGTCCGGACGGCTCAAAAGTAAAACTTTGGCAATGGGGACAGCCGCCAAATCCAAATAGCATGTATGTGTCGACTTCCCGTATTTCAATGCCAGGCTAAATTAGAGGTTTCCGGTTCGTGGTATTGGCGGAATTCGGCGGGCGTCAGCCCGCCAAGGCTGTCGTGAGGGATCTCGGTG
>NZ_JBRRDL010000034.1:0-43930 GCF_056759635.1 Stenotrophomonas sp. STEN056 | reverse complement strand
CTCCCTCTACATGGCGTCTGCAATTGCAGGAGTATCAGCGACTGCCAGCTTCGCGGCCAAGGCCGCTCCTACCCGGAAATCACGTTCCGCTGCAGCCGTACCCGCAAAGCCTCCGCCGAGCATGGCTCGGCACCACACATCGGCTAAAACAACTCGCCCTGCAACGAAGGCTTCTTCGGCGCCAATGGTGCGATGAACTTGCTGCAGTCCAGCCACGGCCATTGCTGGCGCGATGCGTTGAAGCCCAGCCGTCGGCTGGCGAGTTTGAAACGGTTGGCCAGCAGATCCGCATACGCACCTTCGCCGCGCATGCGCTTGCCGAACTCGCTGCTGTAATCCTTGCCGCCGCGCAGTTGGTTGATGGTGCTCATTACATGCTCCGCGCGCTGTGGATAATGCGCCTGCAGCCAATCGCGGAACAGCGGTGCCACCTCATACGGCAGACGCAGCAGCACGTAACCGGCACTGCTGGCACCTGCGTTGCGTGCTGCTTCCAGCACGGCTTCCAACTCGGCATCGTTGATCCACGGAATCACCGGCGCCACCATCACGCCCACCGGAATGCCGGCATCACTGAGCCGCCGCATCGCGCGCAGGCGTGCATGCGGTGCGGAGGCGCGCGGTTCGAGTTTTGCCGACAGATGCGAGTCCAGTGACGTCACCGAAAAATGTACGCTCACCAGCTTCTGCTCGGCCAGTGGCGCGAGCAGATCAATGTCGCGTTCAACCAGTGCGTTCTTGGTGATCAGCGAAAATGGATGCCGGGTTTCCTGCATCACTTCGATCAACTGCCGGGTGATGCCCAGCTTGCGTTCGATGGGTTGGTAAGCGTCGGTATTGATGCCCAGTGCAATCGGCTGCGGCACGTAGCCCGGCTTGGCCAGCTCACGGCGCAGCACTTCGGCAGCGTTGGTTTTGGCAAAGATCTTGGTCTCGAAATCCAGCCCCGGCGACAGGTTGAGATAGGCATGCGTGGGCCGCGCGAAACAGTACGAGCAGCCGTGCTCGCAGCCCCGGTAAGGATTGACCGATTGGCTGAAGCCGACATCCGGCGAGGTGTTGCGGCTGATGATGCTGCGCGCGATTTCCGGGCGCACGTCGGTACGCAGGCGCGGTTCGGCGAACTCCTCGCTCTCATCCACCGACCAGCCGTCGTCAACGGCTTCGGCTATCTGGGTTTCAAAACGGCCGGCGAGGTGGCTGGTGGCACCGCGGCCTTTGATCGGGGTAGGCATGCGCCTACGCTACCGCGCGCCCGTCGCAGATGCCGCGACGGGCCGCATTCAGCGGGCCAGGGCTTCAGCCGGCCTTGAGCTTGGTGGCGTCGCTGCCGTGCACCGTCAAGGTCGCACTCATGCCGGCGCTGAGCACGGTGCCTTCCGGCACCGAAGCGGGGTCGATGCTGACCCGCACCGGCACGCGCTGCGCCAGCCGCACCCAGTTGAAAGTTGGCTCGACCTCGGCCAGCAGGTTCTGCCCGGTGGGGCCGGCCGCATCGGCAATGCCGGTGGCGATGCCTTCCACCTGCCCACGCAGGTGCAGGCCACCGGCCATCAGGCGGATATCCACCCGATCACCGCGGTGGATCCTGGGCAATTTGGTCTCCTCGAAGTAGCCGTAAACCCACATGCCTTGGCTGGCAACCAGCGCCATGCGCGGCGTGCCGGCGGCGGCGTAGTCACCCACCCGCACATCCAGGTTGGTGATGGTGCCGTCGGCACTGGCCCGTACCTCCGTGCGGGCAAGGTCCAGCTGTGCGCGCTGCAGCGCCACCCGTGCCTGCTGCAATGCGGCGATGGCCTGTTGGCGACTGGCGTTGGCCGCACGCGTGCCGGCCTGGGCCTGCTTCCAGCTGGCCTGCGCGGCCTGGGCCACGGCGCGGGCATCGGCCTGCGATTCACGCGAGACCACGCCACTGAGTTGCGCGCGGCGCTGGGCCTGCTCCTGGCGCATCAGGTATTCGGCCTGACTGGCGCTGGCCCCGGCCGATGCGGCGGAGATGCTCGCCCCGGCGGCGCGCGCGGCGGCTTCGGCCGCGCTCAGGTCGGCCTCGGCTTGGGCAACGGCCAACTGGTAGCGGTCCGGGTCGACCACGAACAACAGCGCTCCCTTCTTGACCGGCTGGTTGTCCTGCACCGCGACGGCGGTGACCAGGCCGGACACATCCGGCGCGATACGCACCACCTCGGCGCGCAGGCGTGCATCGCGCGTCCATGGCGAGAGCATGTACTGGTGCCAGACCACGTAGGCCATCACTGCAGCCAGCAGCACAACCATGCAGGTGACACCGCCTCGGATAAGGCTGGCGGTTTTCATGGGCAATCCTTGGTTACGAAAAGTGGGGCAGGAACAACAGCAACGCGGCGCAGTAGATGCTGGCGAACAAGGCCACGCGCACCAGCGAGGGATGCAGCGCGCGCCGGTACAGGCCAACGCGGCCCAGGCCGAAGTCGAGCAGGCCGAACACCGGCAGCAGCATCACCACCAGCACCAATGCGCCGGGAAAATAGATGCCGCCGATGGAAATTTCATAGGGCATGGCGCGCCTCCTTCAGGCGTTGATAGCGGCGCGACCGCCGGACGTAGGCGGCCAGCACGCTGGCGCTGTCTTCCAGCGTCATCTGCAGCAGCAGCAAGTGCTCGCGCACGCGGCGCAATGCCGGCGGTTGCGGGCCGGACAAACCAATAAGCGCGGTGCGCACACTGTCCTTGGCATCACGCAGGGTCTTTGCCCGTGGTGTGCGGTAGAGCTGTCCCAGCAACGCCAATGCCTGTTCAAGCTGCCGCTGCAGGTCGGGCGACAGCGATTGCCCGGCCAGATCGTGGCGCAGGTCAATTGCCGTGTGGCCGGCTTCATGCACCATCAACGCCCACTCGAACAACTGACGCGAAGCGCGGCTGCCGGGTGCGGTGCGGCTGGCCACTTGTTGAAACAACTCGCGGCTGACGCTTTCAAACCTTGGCAGCAGGCCGCGCAACGGCGCGGACACCGCCAGTTGCACCTGCGCACGCAGGCGTTCGAGCAGCCGCCGTTGCCGCTGGCGGCTGCCGGGCAAGGCCGGCACCAGCATGAACACACCCATCGCCACGAACGCGCCCACCACCAGTGTCAGCGAGTTGTCCAGGTAGGCCTGCGCGCTGGGATGGAACTGCGGGCCGAGGTTCCATGACACCAGGATGCCGACGTTCAACGCCAGGCCGGTCACCACGAACCGCGGCCGCGTGGAGAGGTACAACGAGGCGATCATCGACGGCAAAGTCACCAGCACCATCGTCGTGAAATCCACCGCCAGCGCCAGCGCGATGAAACCGGGCAGGGCAAAGAACGGTGCCAGGGTGTGGCCGATGGTCGCGCGCCGCACCACCCACAGCGGGTCGGGAGCAGCCGAGGACATCGCCACCAAAGCGGCCATGCCGAACACCGCCAGCCCGCCCTGGTTCCAGCTGCTGCACAACCACAGCAGTGACAGTGCCAGCATCACCGTGAAGCAGCGCACGGCCGCCAACGCAATCGCATAGCCGTCGTTGGCGCGGCTGAAACGCACCTGCGACAGGCGCGGCGCCCGTGCACGCAACCGCCCCCTGCCGGCTTCCATGCGCGCCTTGGCCTGCACATACGCGTGCAGCTCCTCACCGAAGCGGCGCACCATCAGCGCGCTGGCATCAAAGCGGTCGTGCAAGGCCAGCGGCAGTTGCGCGTGCTGTCGTGCGATTGCATCGTCGAGCTGCAGGTTCCACCGCCGCAGCTGCATTGCCAATGCCGGAACGTCGCCACGCAGCGTGCTGTCGTCAAGCGTCCGCGACAAGGGTTTGAGCAGCACACGGACGGCGCGCACCAGTTCGTCCTGGTTGCGCCGGTGCAGCCGGTCGATATGGTGATGCAGCGCCTGGAAACGCGATGCCGCCGCCATGAAGTGCTGGTTGATCAGTTTCAACTGGCCATTGCGGCTGCGCAGGATGGGATCGTCGAAATACGCCGTGGCGCGCATGTCCTCAAAGCTGATCGCACCCTGCACCACGCGCATCTGGGTTTGCTCGATCACCTCGAAACCCTGCAGCCGTCCGCCAATCGCGCCGGCCACGAAATCCAGGAAGTCCCTGAGGTTGCCGTCATCGGTGGCACGCAGCCCGGCGCGCATGCGGTTGGGCCACAGCACGTCAAACACCACGCTGGTCACCGCCATGCCCAGCAGCACTTCGCCGGTGCGTTCCAGCGCACTGTTGAGGATGTGCTGGGGATGGTTGATCACCGGGAAGACGATCATCGCCACGGTGTAGCCGGCCAGCACGAAGCCATACGAGGCCATGCCACGGCTCCACACCGAGCCACCGGCACAGAACCCGGCCCACAGCGCCATGGCCGTCACCAGCAGCACGGGGCTCTGCGGGAACAGCGACACGATCAACACCGCCATGCCACAGCCCACCACCGTGCCAACGCCGCGGTAGAACGCCTTGGCCAGCACCAGCCCGGTGTTGCGGTTCATCACCACCAGCACGGTGATCATGGCCGTGCCCGGCGAGCTCATGCCCAGGCGCATCGCCAACCAGCCGGACAGGTACAACGCCACCAGCACCTTGCCGATATACGCCCAGGTGGAGGCTTCGCCGGTCATCGCCTCACGGAAGGTCTGCAGCAGGCGATGAACCCACGAAACACCCGGCGCATGGTTGGCCGGCTGCGCGCTCATGGCCGTTGTTCCAGCCCGATCAACAGCCGCATCAGCACCTGCTCGGTCTGCCGCAGTTCCGCCGGCGCCACGCCATTGAAAAAGTGCTGAAGCTGCGCGATCACCGCAGGCATCAGCTGCTCAATCAGCTGCTCGCCCTCGGCAGTAAGCCGCACCACCAGCTTGCGCCGGTCATCATCGCTGGGCTGGCGGCTGACCAGCCCCTTGGCCAGCAACTGGTCGATCAAGCGGGTGACATTGGACGACTTCTCGCTGGCCGCCTCGCTTATCTCCGACGGGCTCAGGCCCTGCTCGGAGCCATCGAGCATCATCAGCACGTTGTATTCGGAATGGGAAATCCCGTACTCACGCATCAGCTGGTTGCCGTTGTCGCAGAACAGCTTGTGCACCAGCTTGATCAACCGCGCCAGCATGGCCTGGTCCCGTGGATAGCCGGGGTGGCGCCGGCTGCTGATGGCCAGCTTCTGGTCGATGCTGACGTAGCCACTGGTCGCGGAGAGGTTTTTGTCCATTCCGGGATACTACACTTGTGTAGCATTTGCTGCAACGCAACATGCCATTCCATCGCGTGGGATCGCACGGTTATCCACAGCTTCTGGAACCGTTCGGCGGCGCATTTCGTGCCAATGCCCGCTGGTTTCGGCGCAAGCCGACACGTATTCGTGCCACCGCCGGAACAATAGTCTCAGCAGATTTAGAGATTTATCCGAAGCTCTCTCCCCGCCATCTCGCCCACGCCCTGGAGTAATTCAGGCGGCCCTGGCTGAAAGTTACCCACAGCGTTGTCCACGGCCTGTTGTCAGCGGCGATGGCTAGAATCGGCAGATGCGCGAAGCCCTGCACGTCCTCTGGACCACCCTCACCGACATTCCCCATCTGGCCCAGATCCTGGCTGCCGCCTATGTCGCCTATCTGCTGGTGCTGGCCTGTTACATCGTCCTGCAGAAGCGCGAACCCGTGGCCACACTCAGCTGGATCCTGTCGCTGGCGGCATTGCCCTACATCGGGCTATTCGTGTTTTACCTGTTCGGGCCACAGAAAATCGTGCGCCAACGCCTGCGCCGCGGCCGCTCCCGCGAGGGCATGAGCACCTACGACACCCTGTGCCCGCCCGACCACCATTGCACCGAGCTGGCCCGGGTCGGCCAGGCCACCACCGGCCTGTCCCCCAGCACCGCCACCGATGTCGATTGGCTGGTCGATGGCGCGGCCACCTACGCGGCCATCATCCAGGCCATAGGCCAGGCGCGGCGCCATGTGAATCTGGAGTACTACATCTTCGAGCCCGACCACGCCGGCACGGCCCTGCGCGATGCCCTGGTGGAGCGCGCCAAGGCCGGGGTGAAGGTGCGGCTGTTGCTTGATGCCGTGGGTTCGGCGCGTATCCGCAAGCGCTTCCTGCAACCGCTGCTGGACGCCGGTGGCGAGGTGGCCTGGTTCCACCCGCGGCAACTGCTCAAACCCTTCAAGCGCCCGTGGTTGAACCTGCGTACCCACCGCAAGCTGGTGGTCGTGGACGGCGAGATCGCCTTCACCGGCGGCATCAACGTCACCGACGAGGAGGATGACAGCCGCAACCCCAACGCCTACCGCGACCTGCACATGCGCATCCGCGGCCACGTCGTGCACAGCCTGCAGCTGGTGTTCCTGGAGGACTGGATCTACGCCACCGGCCAGACCGACAAGGTGTTCCAGCGGGCCGACCTGTTTCCGCCCAATGTGCCCACCCGCGACCAGGGCAGCATCCACGCGCAGGTGCTGGTCTCCGGGCCCGATTCGGCCTGGGAGGCGATCCACCGCCTGCATGTGGCCGCCATCCAGGAAGCAAAACGCCGCGTCTGGCTGGTCACCCCGTACTTTGTGCCCGGCGAGGCCGCACGCATGGCACTGACATCGGCCGCGCTCGGCGGGCTGGATACGCGCTTGATGGTGCCCAGGCAGAGCGACTCCAAACTCGTCACCCTGGCCGCACGTTCCTACTTCGACGAGCTGCTGGAAGCCGGTGTGCGCATCTACGAGTACGGCCCACGCATGCTGCACAGCAAGGCCTTCATTGCCGACGACCATACCTGCATCGTCGGCACCGCCAACTTCGACCACCGCAGTTTCCGCCTCAATTTCGAGCTGTCGATGATGTACCACGACCGCACGCTGACTTCGGAACTGGATGCCATCCTGCGCGAGGAGTTCAACCGTGCCACCGAGGTGCGATTGAATCGTCGGCGACCACTCTGGCGCTCCCGCCTGCCCGAAGCCTTTGCACGCCTGGCCTCGCCACTGCTTTGATTGAATTCGCCACTTCGAGGAAGGCCGTTGTCCACGATCACTTGTGGACAACTTCCTGGACGCGGTGCGCCCGCGTTTTTCCAAGCCAACACTTCATCGACGCCGCGTAGTCGCATGCAAGCGTTGGACAGGGCCTTGTTGCGTGCACCCAACGCTTGAGCCGCATGTTGCGCATTGCAGATGTCCACAACGTCCTGTGGACAACTGCTTGAGCGAACCTGATTAGCGTCGAGTCTCAACTGAGAGCCCCTCTCCCGCGTGCGGGAGAGGGGTTGGGGGTGAGGGCAACGAAGTTAGATGGATGAATGCGCTGCGGGTGGCATCCAGAAGTGGACTTCAATCTCCAAAACACCGATAGCGCCCTCATCCGCCCCTTCTGGGCACCTTCCCCCAAAAAGGGGGCTGCAGTCCCGCAAACGGAAGAAGGGAGTGATCTAAGCCTTCCTGGCTAACTAGCAGTTCGGCTGAGATTCGACACTAATCAGGTTGAGCGAAAGGTCCGCGACCGCCTCTTCCCGCAGCAACATCATCCAGACGCGCGTCCACATTGGGTTTCACGAGTGTGCGCCGCGCTGAGTCACGCAGTCCTCCAGCCCAATGCCGTGCATTGTGGATATCCACAATCAACTGTGGATAACGATTTGAACGGATGCGCGCGCCCGCTGCGAGCATTGGCAGCATCGCGGTATGCACGTCGTTTCGCTGGAAGTTCCACGGGCAGAGCATCGCTGCATACCAGGCGGTGCTGCCGCTCCGCGCCCTGTACTGCAGATATCCACAGTTCCCTGAGGACAATTTCCTGGACCACTTCGATTCCTGCGCTCGCCCCGCACGTCACGCTTTCCACACCACCTTCCCGCATCGAGCAATGTGGGCGGACTCGGCATGCGGCCACCCAACCGATGTCTGAGTACTGGAATCCGCATCGTATTGGAGCGCTGGTTGACGTGATGAACGCCAACGCGCGTCGACTGCCCGTGTTCTGCCGCTGACGGGGGACAGTCATCCTTCCTCGATTGGCATTCCATCAATGCCGAACGGCAGAGTTATGCACAGCCACCGCCGACCAACGGTAGTGGTCCGGCGGGCAGACGGCGCAGGCCGGGAAGCCTCAATTCAGCAACGCCGGGATCCCCCCGAAATCACGCCATGACACATGGAACAGCAGCGCCCGGCGCCGTTACACTGCACCTCTCTATGGGGAGGTCGTGTCCATGTATTGGCTGTTTCTGCTGCTCGCACTCGGTGCGTTCGTGCTCGCCATTTCGACGACGCAGATGTGGTTGCTCGTGCTCTCGCTGTTGGCCTCACTGCTGTTTGCCGTGCTGTGGGTAAAGGGCCTGTTTGCCGCACGCGTTGGCAGCCTGGTCAGCGAAGCGCCGCGGCCGTTGCATCCGGCCGAGTTGCAGGCACTGCGTGATCAACTCCGCAGCCAGAACGCGCCGCCGCAACCTGCGCAGGAAATCCCCCCGGCAAAGAACGACCCGGCACAGCCATGACCAGCCTCAGCGTCAACGTTAACAAGGTCGCGGTGCTGCGCAACTCACGCGGCGGCAGCGATCCGGATGTGGTCCGCGCGGCAATGACCTGCCTGCGTGCAGGCGCCCACGGCATCACCGTGCACCCGCGCCCGGATCAGCGCCACATCCGCGCCGATGACGTGTTCGCACTGGCCGAGCTCACGCGCCAGCACGGTGTCGAGTTCAACATCGAAGGCAACCCGTTCGCACCACCGCGCCAGGGATATCCCGGCCTGCTGCAGTTGTGCGAACAGACCCGCCCGGCGCAGGCCACGCTGGTACCCGACACCGATGGTCAGCTCACCTCCGATCACGGTTTTGATTTCGCCCGCGACGGCGAGCGCCTGCGCCCCTTGATCGCGGAGCTGAAGAACCTGGGTTGCCGCGTCAGCCTGTTCGTCGATGCCGGTAACGACGATATCGCCCAGGCCGCTGTACTCGGCGCCGACCGCATCGAGTTGTACACCGGCCCGTATGCCGAGGCCTTTGCCAATGGCAACGTGGAACAAGCACCGGCCCCGTTTGTCATCGCCGCACGTCGCGCCCAGGCTGCAGGTTTGGGCGTCAACGCCGGCCACGACCTGTCGCAGGCCAACCTTTACCACTTCCTGTCGCAGGTTCCCGACGTGCTTGAGGTTTCCATCGGCCACGCCTTGATCGGCGAAGCGCTGTACGAAGGCCTGGAAACCACCGTGACCGAGTACCTGAAACTCATCCGCCAAGCCGAAGGCCCAATCAGCTGAGCGTGGGCCACGGTGATCGAGCACAAAGGGCGCGCACGTTTGTGATTTGAACAGCGCCGGGGCAGGGCAGGTTACGAGTGCTTGTGGGTACGTTCGCGCACGCCAATACCCCGGGGCCATCTCGGTATCGCGGGCCAAGGTCAGCTGTGGGTAAGTACAGCTGCTGTGGATAAATTCCGTCGCCATTCCCGCTCTTCTCAAACAAGTGCTGCTATCGGAACGCCAGCCATTGCCTTGGGGCTGCGCCAAGCTCAGGCAACGCTCCATCGCGCGGCAGGAATCCATAAGCGGAAAGCGAACGCGCGCAGGGCGCACATGTTTCCGGTCACGGATCACTGCTCCCAATCCGGGGTCATCACGCAACCCGGGCCCGTCTACCCGCGGCCCGGATCAAGCATCGTTGCGGCACCAAGCCCCTTTGGCCGCAGCCCGGCCGATCAAGCCACATCGGACCAATGCGCGTCGCTGCGTGTTCACGCGCAACGCTGAGAACGTGCTCTTTCAATGCCCCCAAACGCACGCCTGTTTCTTCATCGCGCTTGCCAGGGCGGCGGCTGAGGAGAACACCTGTTTTTCGCAACAGCGGTAAGCAAAAGCGCAGCCCATCTGCACCTCATCCAGGCAGCAACCGCGCCAGCGAAGACCACGTTCTCAACCAAGAAACCCTCAGCCATCGTGCTTCGGCGTGTGGCCTGCTCTGGCCCGTGCACAGCCTGTAAAAATTACTGCGTGCGGTAACTGCTGCATGCGCGGCATCAACCACAACACAGCACCGCAGTCGCACCAGAACTACAGATTCCAACAACAGAGCCACAGCCCAAAAAGAGCGCTTCAGCATCTGCGCACCTACGCACGACCTCCGTTTCATGCGCCGGAAGCACAAAAAAAAAGACGCCCCCGAATATCGAGGGCGTCTTCCAGTCGCGTCATGACTTGGTGTTACGTCACTGCACGAAACCGATCTTCTTCATCTGAGCATTCTTGGCCTGGGCAAGAATCTTGGCCATGACCTCATACTCCGAATCCGGGCTGGCTTCGATGCGAAGTTCCGGCTGGTTGGTCGGATCCTTCTGTACTTCTTCTTCCATCTTCTGCTGCAGGTCGCCCACGTTCACCGGACTGTTGTTCCAGTAAACCTGGTTGCTCGCATCCACACGCAGATCGATCGGCGGCGGCGGCTCGCGCAACTGCGGCGGCGGGTTGATCACCCGCTGCGGCAGATCCACGGCGATCGGGTACGTCATGATCGGCGCGGTCACGATGAAGATGATCAGCAGCACCAGCATCACGTCCACGAGGGGCGTGACGTTGATGTCGGCCATGGGGCCCTTGTTACCACCACTACTGAATGCCATCGCTTATTGCCCCTTTTCTTTGGTGGCAACGAAACCGACGTCCAACATTCCCTGGCCCTGCGCGATCTTGGTTACTTCGTTGATCACGCTCATCTTCGTGGTCTTGTCACCACGCAGGTTCAACGGCGGCTGCGGCGTCTGCTGGGCAGCGGTAGCGAAACGCGATTCCAAAGTCTCCTTGGAGACTTCTTCGTCGTTCCAGTAGAGCTTGCCGTCTTCCTTGACTGCCACCGTAATCGGGTTCGAACGCTTTTCAGCATCGTCCGGATTGATGTTCAGATTGGCCTCTGGCAGCTCCACCTGAACCTTGTGGGACATCAGGGGAGCCGTGATGATGAAGATGATCAGCAGCACCAGCATCACGTCCACGAGGGGCGTGACGTTGATGTCGGCCATGGGGCCGCTGCTGTTGTCACTACTGAAAGCCATAACGGGCTCCGTCTATATCGTTGCGAGGACTGCTCGGCTTACTGGCTCAGCGAACGCGCGAGCCAGTGGCGAAGAAGTCGTGCAGATCGTGAGCGAACGTATCGAACTTGCTGATCGTGGCGCTGTTGATCTTGCTGAAGAAGTTGAAGGCGAACACGGCCGGGATAGCCACGAACAGACCGATGGCGGTCATGATCAGTGCTTCACCCACCGGGCCGGCAACGGCGTCGATCGAGGCCGAACCCGTGGCACCGATCTTGATCAGCGCGCCGTAGATGCCCCACACCGTACCCAGCAGACCCACGAACGGAGCGGTTGCACCGACGGTGGCCAGCAGAATCATGCCGCCCTGCAGACGGTTCGATTCGCGGGTCACGGCCTGACGCAGGGCGCGGTCAACGAACTCCGAACGGCTCAGGGTTTCGCCGGCACCAGCCTGCTGGTGGTGGGCAGCAGCCTGGGCTGCGTCCAGGGCGATCTTGGAGAAGGGCTCCGAAGCCGGCTGCTCTTCCATGGCACGGATGGCGTCCTGGGCGTTCGGGGCATCCCAGAACAGGCCCGGCACGCGGTCAGCGGCAGACTTCAGACGGGTGGTGCGGAAGATGTTGATGACAGTCCAGTACCAGGACATGGCCGACATCGCCACCAGGGTGATCAGAACGACCCAGGAGACGGCGAACTCGCCCGGCTTGGAGGTCATTTCGTGGATCAGATGCTCGAAGCCCATCTGCGAGAGCGCGTTGTTTGCGTTGCCCCCGGCAGCAGCGGCGATGAAAATTTCCTGCAGCATGACGCTTACCTTTGTTGTGTGTGGTGTTAAAGGGTGTAGCTAAAGTCGAGCAGTCAGGGGGGCGACCCAAGGGCCGCCACGCCTATCAGCTCAGCGCAAAATTGACCGGGACGCGGACGCGACCAGCCGCCTTGGCCCCACCGCTTTGGGCGGGGTTGAACTTCCACTTGCGTGCCGCTTCCATTGCAGCTCGGTCGAGGTCGCGGTTGCGGCTGGACTTCTCGACAGAAACATTGGTGACGTTGCCGTTGGCGTCGACATCAATGATCAGGATGACCTCGCCCTGAATACCAGCGCGGAAAGCGGCCGGCGGGTAACGCGGCGGATTCATGTTCTTGGACGAGATGTCCACGCTGGCCTGGATGTCGACCGGCGGGGCAGGCGGGGCAGGCGGAGCCGGCGGCGTCACCACGTCATTCGGACGCGGTTCCGGCACGTCGATCACCGGGGCTTCCGGCGGCGGCGGCAGCGGCGAGGGCTTCGGCGGCGCGAGGTTCTTGACCGGCGGCGGCGGGGTGTCCTGCGGCGGCGGCGGCGGCGGCGGTGGCGGCGGCGGCGGCGGTGCGTCGACCAGCGTCACCATGACGTTGCGTTCCTTCTCCGCAGCGGCCTTCGGGGCCACGGCAGGAATCAGGAGCATCATCAGAGCTGCCAGATGAAGTGCGATTACAAAGGCAATACCGGCGATACGGGGCCAGCTGAGCCCCTTATCTTTTTCGCCGTCATACCTGTGGTGAAAAACCAGTTGTTCCGTCATGCGCCAAGAACTCGTTAGTGGGGCCGGAACGACGGTGTTTTGTCGCCCCTGATTCAGCGGTGCATGACACCGCAGGAACCTCCAAGCTTATACCAATCCTGACCAGCTGCGCATCACAAATACAGCTGTTCAGGCGTTATTCCTGCTTACTTCAGGTTGATGATTTTGTCCGCGTCGGCCGGGTTTTTCACGCCCTTGGCCTTGGCGTCGCGTGCAGCCTGCTTTGCTTCGGGAATACGCCCTTCGGCATGCAGGACACGTGCCAGATTCAGGTAGGTTTCGCCGTCCTTGGACAACGGCGCGGCATTACGCCATGCCTCGATCGCCTGTGGCACCTGCTCGGTGTAGTAATACGACTGTGCCAGCGCCAGGTAGGTCTGGTAGTCCGGCTTGAGGATGCCCTTGGACATGCCCTCGTTGATCACCGCAATGACGTCCCGTTCCTTGTTGTCGGTGTTGGCGTAGATCGAATACAGCTGCTTGTATTCGCGCTCTTCGGTGAGCTGTCCAGCCGCGCGCAGTGCATCCATCACCGCAGCAGCCTTGTCCATCTGGTCGGCCTGCATGTACATGCTGGCCAGGTTGAGCTGGGCCTTCTTGTCGGACGGGTTCCTGGCAGCCAGTGCCTCGGCTTCCTTCACGGCCTCGCCGGTCTGGCCAGCCTCGGCGTAGGCGGCCATCAACAGCTGGTTCCAGTTGTCCTTCGGCTCGGGCGAGGCAGCGATGGCGGCCTTCAGCACCGGAATGGCCTCGGCGTACTTTTCGCTCTGGTACAGCGCCTGGCCCTTGATGATCAGTTCTTCGGGCTTGTTCGACTTGGACTCGGCGAAGTACTTGTCCAGGTTGGCCAGGCCTTCGGCGTACTGGTCGTCCTGCAGCTGCAACTGGGCCAGCATCAGCAGGGCCTGGTAGTGGCCGTTGTTGTCCAGCGCGTTGAGGGTGATGGCCTGCTGCAGGTACTGCTTGGCAGCGGCGTTGTCTTCCAGGTTGTAAGCGGCCTGCGAAGCCAGCTGGTTGGCAACGGCCTTGTCGTATTCGTTGGCATCGGCAGCGGCGATGATTTCATCGGCCAGCGTGCGGGTCTCCGCGTACTCGTCCTTGTTGTAGGCCGCGAACAGCTTGTTGAGCTTGCTGCCCATCTTCGAGGAGGCCTTGGCCTTGGGTTCTTCGCGGGTGGCTTCCGGGAACAGCACCTGGGCCTTGGCCGAACCACGATTGCCACGCTCGCTGCGCTCGCTCGAACGCGACTGCGCCGAGGCGTCAGCCACCACAACACCACCAAGCGCGGTCGCGACAAGGACGGAAAGCACGGCTTGTTTAGGGCTGCGGAAAATCATGGTTCACCTCGTTGAAACCGCCGGGGCGGCAAGAATTCGGACAGTCGGAAAGAAACCGAGCTCGCAAACGTATCAGAAATTATTTGACGGAGAAATCACTTCCGATGGTGTACTGCAACATTCCCGCGGGTCATCCGCATCTGGGGGTGATCCCGGATTGCCGGGCCTGCCGGTAAATGGGTTCGAGCGCGGGGGCGTCACGTTGCAGTTCGCGGATGCGATTGGCCGGGTCCGGGTGGGTGGACAACCACTGCGGTGAACGGTTTCCGCTCGCCGCCATCATGTTCTGCCACAGGTTGACGGCCTGGGCGGGGTCGAATCCGGCGCGGGCCATCAGTTGCTGGCCAACAACGTCGGCCTCGCTTTCCTGGGTGCGTGAACCCGGCAACAGGAACATGGTCTGTGCGCCCATGCCACCGAGCTGGCTCACGGTGCTGGCCGCGCCTTCGCCATAGGCCGCGCCTGCCAAGGCACTGGCTACCTGCAGCAGCCCGGACGCGCCCATCTGCTTGGTGATGCGCTCCTCGTGATGGCGCGAGATCACATGGCCAATTTCATGGCCGATAACCGCTGCAAGCTGGTCCTGGTTGCGGGCCACGGTGAGGATGCCGGTATTCACGCCAACCTTGCCGCCGGGCAGGGCGAAGGCATTGGGTTCCTTGTCGACGAAGACGGCCGTTTCCCAGCGTACGCCACGGTATTGAGGCGGCAGTTGCGCCACCAGTGCGTTGACCACGCACTGCACGTAAGCGTTCTGCCTGCTGTCCCGGTTGACGGTTTCCTTGGCCTTGGTCTCGGCAAACGCCTGGGCGCCGAGCTGGTCCAGCTGCTGCTGCGAAACACCGCCCACCACCTGTCGTCGCCCGGTAGGAGACGTGGTCGTCGCACATGCGCTCAGGACGCAGGCTGCAGTAAAGGCAAGGATGACAGCTTTCATGGAAGAACCCCCACATTCATGGCAGCAGTGTGCGAGCGCACTGCTTAATTTTTCGTCAATCGCGACGAACAATCATTGCGCGCCAAACAGCACCAATGCCGCCAGGGCAATGGCATTGTTGATCGAGTGTGCGCCGATGGCGGCCCAGAGCGTGCCGGTATGGCGGTACAACCAGGCAAACGCCGCGCCCATTCCACCGTAGATCAGCCACAACTGCAGCATCGCCGGCAAGGTGTTGGGGCTGGTTCCGGGGATTTCGTGGACCAGGGCAAATGCGGCACTGCTGAGCAGCATGCCCAGCCAGGGCCGGTCAGCGGCCCACAGGCGCCCAAAAAACACACGCCGGAACAGCAGTTCTTCGTAGGCAGGTGCCAGAAACACGGCAAAGGCCACCAGGAACGCGGGGTAATTGGCCAGGGCCTGTTCCATCAGTGGCAGGTTGGTCGGCACCGGCTCGATACCCAACTGCTTGGCAATGGCGCCGATCAGGCTGCTGCCGGCAAACACTCCAGCAGCGACCAATACGGTCCAGCCCCAGGTTGCCGGGCGCAATGCGGCCTGTCGGGACTGTGCGCGTTCGCTGGGCGTTGCCCGGCGCCGCCAGAAGTACAGCAGCAAGGCCGCACCGCCAGTTCCGATCAAGGCAATCAGCATCTGCGCAAGGGCGCCCGGCTGGCCCATCAGGGTTGCAATGTCTGCGGCGGCAGGGGCGCCTTCGCCGGTGCGCGCGGCCTCCATGCCCACCTGCACGCCGCGCCAGAGCCCCCAGACCATGCTGCACGCCAGGCTCAAACCGAGAAGGGCACCGATGGCGATCAGCAGATCCAGGCCGAAACCTGCCACGGGCGAACCGGAGCGACGGGCGGCGGGAGTAGGGGATGAAACCGGAACCGAGGGAGGTAGGGACATCGCGGGCCTGTGGAGAACAGCTGACGGGCAAAAAAAACGGGCGCCGCGAGAAGCAGGCGCCCGCTGTTGCATCCGGATTGTGTCAGATATCCAGATTCATGACCTTCAGCGCGTTGTCCTCGATGAAGTCGCGGCGCGGCTCGACCACATCGCCCATCAAGGTGCTGAAAATCTGGTCGGCTTCCACGGCATCTTCAATGCGAACCTGCAGCAGCCGGCGCGTATCCGGATTCACCGTGGTATCCCACAACTGTTCCGGGTTCATTTCACCCAGGCCCTTGAATCGCTGGATCTGCCTGCCCTTCTTGGCTTCATCCATCAACCAGGCCTGGGCCTGGGCGAAGCCGGTGACTTCGGTGCTCTTGTTGCCGCGGCTGATGGTCGCGCCCTCGCGGATCAAACCGTGCAGCAGCTGCGAAGCCTGATGCAACGGGCGCAGGTCGCCGGATTCAAATGCGGCAAGCGGCAACACCTGGGTGTGCTCTTCGCCCATGTGACGACGGGTGACCAGCACCGCTGCCGGCCGCTGCTCGTTGGGTTCCTGCAGCACCAGGGTGAAACGCGGCGTGCCCAGGCTGCCCTGGTTCAGGCGCTTGGCCAGCGCATCCAGGCCTTCGCCTTCACCGGCACTGCGCAGGTTCTGCAGATCCATCGGGGTGAAATCAACCAGCATTTCCAGCAGGCCGCGGTCGTAGCGGTGCGCATTGCGGTCAATGGCATCCTGCGCGCTGGCGTAGGTCAGCAACAGCTTTTCCAGCGCCACGCCTTCGATCGGCGGCTCGCCGGTGGCCGGGACCAGTGCCGCGTTTTCCACCGCACTGTTGGCCAGGTAGGCATCCAGTGCCGGGTCGTCCTTGAGGTACAGCTCGGTCTTGCCCTGCTTGATCTTGTACAGCGGCGGCAGGCCAATGTAGACGTAGCCACGCTCGATCAGCTCCGGCATCTGCCGGTAGAAGAACGTCAACAGCAGCGTGCGGATATGCGCGCCGTCGACGTCGGCGTCGGTCATGATGATGATCTTGTGGTAACGCAGCTTGTCCGGGTTGTACTCGTCGCGGCCAATGCCGGTGCCCAGCGCGGTGATCAACGTACCGACCTGGTCCGAGGCCAGCATGCGGTCGAAGCGGGCACGTTCCACGTTGAGGATCTTGCCGCGCAACGGCAGCACCGCCTGATTCTTGCGGTTGCGGCCCTGCTTGGCCGAACCACCTGCCGAGTCACCCTCGACGATGAACAGTTCGGACAGCGCAGGATCCTTCTCCTGGCAATCGGCCAACTTGCCCGGCAGACCGGCGATGTCCAGCGCGCCCTTGCGGCGGGTCAGATCGCGGGCCTTGCGCGCGGCTTCACGGGCGCGGGCCGCATCGACAATCTTGCCGGCGATGGCCTTGGCTTCGTTCGGGTTCTCCTGCAGGAACTCTTCCAGGCGCGCACCAAAGGCGTTTTCAACCGCCGGGCGGACGTCGGAGCTGACCAATTTTTCCTTGGTCTGGCTGGAGAAGCTCGGATCCGGCACCTTCACCGACAGCACCGCGATCATGCCTTCGCGCATGTCATCGCCGGTCAGGCTGATCTTGGCCTGCTTGGCGATGCCGTTCTGCTCGATGTAGTTGTTCAACACGCGCGTCAGCGCCGCGCGGAAACCGGCAAGGTGAGTACCGCCGTCCTTCTGCGGGATGTTGTTGGTGAAGCAGTACATCGTTTCCTGGTAGGAATCGGTCCACTGCAGCGCCACTTCCACGGTGATGCCGCTGTGCTCGCCGGTCACCGAGATGACGTTGGGATGCAGCGGGGTCTTCAGCTGCGCCAGGTGCTCCACAAAACTACGGATGCCGCCCTCGTAGTGGAAGTCGTCGCGACGGCCTTCGCCACGCTCGTCGTTCAAAACGATCTTGACGCCGGAATTCAGGAACGAGAGCTCACGCAGGCGGCGTGCCAGCACCTCGTAATGGAATTCCACATTGCTGTTGAACGCCTTCACCGACGGCCAGAAACGCAGGGTCGTGCCGCGCTTGGTCGTGGCTTCGAGTTTCTGCAACGGACCCAGGGCCGCACCGTCGCTGTATTCCTGCTGGTAGTGGAAGCCACCCTGGAAGATATCCAGCAGCAGTTTTTCCGACAGGGCGTTGACCACACTGACACCGACGCCGTGCAGGCCACCGGAAACCTTGTAGCTGTTGTCGTCGAACTTGCCACCGGCGTGCAGGACAGTCATCACCACTTCGGCCGCGGACACTTCGCGGTCGAGCTTCTTGCTCATCTGCTCGTGCTTGCCAACCGGAATGCCGCGACCATTGTCCGATACCGACACTGAGCCATCGGCATGGATGGTGACGGTAACGTTGTCCGCATGGCCAGCCAGCGCTTCGTCGATCGAGTTGTCGACAACCTCGAACACCATGTGGTGCAGGCCGGTGCCGTCATGGACGTCGCCGATGTACATGCCTGGCCGCTTACGGACAGCTTCCAAGCCTTCCAATGCGGTGATGCTGTTGGCGTCGTAGTTGCCGTTACTGGCCGGGATGTTCTGTTCTTCGGTCATTGCGCTTGCCATGGGCTCCGCAGAGTCATGCGCCTGCCCGGGGGACAGGTACATGAGGAATAGGGGATTACGTCCCGATTATACCCCTCGGGCGGATTTCCGCCCTGAAGGGTCAATCTGCTGTCTGAATCGTGCCATGTTCCACGTGGAACACAGCGGCTGGCCGCAATTCGGCCTCCAGCGCCGGCGGGATTTCCGTTGCCGTAATGAAGACCTGGGCCGGCGTCGCGGCCAAGCGCTGCAGCACACGTTGCTGGTGGTTCCTGTCCAACTCCGAACCCAGGTCATCCAGCGCAATCACCGGCCATTCCCCACGCTCGGCGGCGTAGTCATCGGCCTGAGCCAACAAACAGGCCAGTGCCGTGAGCTTTGCCTGCCCGCGGGAGAGCGCATCGCGCCCCGGAATCTGGGCAAACCCCACCGTCCAATCGGCCCTGTGCGGACCCACGGAGGTATAGCCGACCGAGCGGTCACGTTCGCGCGCCAGCAGCAGGGCATCTGCCAGAGACATTTCGTTGCGGCGCCAGCCCGGCTGCAGTTCCATCGATTGCAACTGCAGGCCCGGGGCCAGCTCGGCGGCCAGGGCTACCGCACGCTCCTGCAAGCGCTCCAGGTATTGCTGCCGACGGGACGTCAAAGGTGTTCCGGCCTGCGCCAGCTCCCAATCCCAAGCATCCAGCTGTTTTCCGGAGGCCCCTGCCTTGAGCAGCGTATTACGCTGCTTCAATGCCCGCGTGTACCGGCGCCAGAGCGGGAGGAAGTCAGGTTCCACGTGGAACAACCCCCAATCGATGAAACGCCGACGCGGTTCACTGCCGCCACTGACCAATGCATGGCTGCCTGGCTCGAATGTCACCACGGCCAGCGCGGCGCAAAGCGTACCCAGTTGCGGAACATCTTCTCCGTCCAGCCGTCCTTTCCAGGTTTGCCCACTGTGGCGCAGCCCGGCACGGCGCAGTGCAGCGCCTCCATGGGCGGTTTCCTGCCATTCCACGAACACATCGAGGCCATCGGCGCCCTTCTGCACCAAGCCATCCCTTACCCGGCCACGAAAACTGCGGCCGTAGGCCATCAGATGCAGCGCCTCAAGCAGGCTGGTTTTACCCGCACCATTGGCGCCGGTGATCAGATTCAGACCTGGGCGGGGCGCCAATTCCACCGAATCGAACCGGCGCACGCGGTTCAGGGCAACACGGACGATATGCATTGACGCTCGAAAGGATCGCGATGCCGCTACGGCATTCGTGGCAGGCAGGGATGCAGCTTACGGCATTGGCCCTTATTCAGCAGGCACGGCAGGCCTGCGATGAATGCTGGCAATCGGTGCCACGTGGAACACCCTCCAATTCCTTCGAATCTGAGCAGTCCAGTGAGGAGCAGCCCTGCAGATTTCATCAAATCTCAGCCGTTTTCCGCGCCGGGATAGGTCCGGGTACAAACCCTGTGTATAAGTGGGGCAATCTGTGGATAATTTTGCCGTTCAAGGCACATCTGCACCTTATCCCAAGATATCCACAGGCTGGAGGCCCTGTTTTACAGGGGGTTTCAGTGGCACTAATCCCATTTAAAACAGCCACTTAAGCTAGTTTTACATAAAATCTGCCTCTACCATCACCACCAAGCTTTTGATTTATTCTCAGATTTAAAGCATAGAGCTGAGAAAAGCGCAGCCAGAAAGCCTCAGAACAAACCGCCCCGAATCTTTGAAATCTGGATCGTGGAGCTGCTGCCCGTTCTCCAGATTTCATGAAATCCGGGGGAGGTTGGATCCGCGGGTTCCAGCGATCTGGTCGGTTCTTTGCAGCCGCTCCTGGAAAGCCCCCTGATTTCTTGAAATCTGATCGATAGACCAAGGGCATTGCTCCCGGATTTCACAGATTCAGGCTCTGAGCGAAGTCGTCTGCCCGAGATCCCGGCAGGATTTGTCCCAGGATATGAGTTCCAAGTGGCCCCGGCCTCCGGTATCGCGGCTCTACCGGAGGTCCTTGGCCGTTTCTGCAATGGTTCCTATCAACGTTGCACCTCTGTGCATCCGGCGACTTTTGGCATGCCTGGAATCGCAACGATCAGATCGCAGGTGGGCGCTGGAATCTACCTGGAACTGGGCGCTGCCAATTCAAGGCAACAAACGGGTGGGTCTTTACCCGGGGGGCCTTTCTTGAAACAGGGGGGAGACAACAGTCGGCCCCAAGAAGGGCTGAGTTCAGGACCCGCGCGTCCACGCAGAGCGATCTGCTCATGAAGCAGGAGCGGGGTACCTGAGCGGCTGAAAGTTTTGACGCCTGTTCCCCCTGTTCCACGTGGAACGTCTCAAACAAGTGGCAAAGAAAAAGCCCGGCTATGCGCCGGGCTTCTTGTGTTTCACGTGGAACCTGCCGGTCAGAGACGCAACGGCATCACCACGTGGCGCGACTTCTCGCTGCTGGCTTCACGCACCAACGCCGAGGAGTTGGAATCGCGCAGCTGGATTACGACATGCTCATCCCGCAGTGCGGACAGGGCATCCAGCAGGTAGTTCACGTTAAAGCCGATGGCCAGGTCGCTGACGTCGGTATCGGCCTCGATTTCTTCCTGCGCCTCTTCCTGTTCCGGGTTGTGTGCGCTCAACTTCAGCTGCCCGGGGGTCACTTCGACGCGAACGCCGCGGTACTTCTCGTTCGACAGAATGGCCGCACGCTGCAGCGAGGCACGCAGCATTTCGCGGTCAACCTTCACTTCGCGGTCGGCGCCAATCGGAATCACTGCTTCGTAATCCGGGAAACGGCCGTCGATCAGCTTGGAAGTGAAGGTGACATCGTCGCGCTTCACGCGAATGTGGCTGCGGCCGACTTCCAGCTCAACTTCGCGGTCGCCGCCCTCCAGCAGGCGCTGCAGTTCGGTCACGCCCTTGCGCGGAACAATGATCTGGCGCTTGCCGGTGCTGGTTTCCAGCGAGGTTTCGCACAACGCCAGGCGGTGGCCATCGGTGGCCACGCAGCGCAGGGTCTTGTCGCGCAGGTCGAACAACAGGCCGTTGAGGTAATAACGGACGTCCTGCTGCGCCATCGCGAATGCGGTGCGCTCGATCAGCTCCTTCAACGCGGCTTCCGGCACGGCAACGCGCTCGGTCGCTTCGACCTCGTCAACCGAGGGGAAATCGTTGGCCGGCAAGGTCGCCAGGGTGAAGCGGCTGCGGCCGGCCTGCACCGTGATCTTGTCGCCGGCCTGGGAAACCGTGATGCGGCTGCCGTCGGGCAGGGCGCGGATGATTTCGAACAACTTGCGCGCCGGAATCGTGGTTTCACCGTCCTGGGCGTCTTCGACCGCGATGCGGGAGACCATCTCCACTTCCAGGTCGGTGCCGGTCAGTGACAACTGGCCGCCCTGCACCTGAACCAGGAAATTGGCCAGAACCGGAAGAGTCTGGCGGCGTTCAACCACGTTGACGACCTGGGCCAACGGCTTGAGAAAGGCTTCGCGCTGCAGTGTGAAACGCATGTGGTTTCGTGCCCCTATGCTCTTAAAGATGTGGGTTAAATCTAAAGCTTGGTGGTGCTGGTAGAGCCAGATTTCGCCTAAAACAAGCTTAAGTGTTTGTTTTTAAATGAGTTTCAATCTTTGAAACCCATGTATTACTGGCCTGGAACCGGAGGGGGAAGCTGTGGATAAATCGGGCTCCGAAAAACCAACTGATTTTATCCACAGACTCTCCCGTCGTTACCCCCGAATCATGCACCGTTTTGTGCGATGACGCCTCTGTGGCGTCGGTGCATCATTCGTCCCACTTCCCGCCCTTGGCTTCCGGTGACCTGATGACTGACTCACGCAACCTGGCAATGCGCCGGTCTTTGGATCACCTGCAAAGCGCTACTCGCTGAGTTTGCGGATGAGCTTGTCCCAGTCCTCGCGCAGCTTGCCGTCGGCTTCCATCAGCGTTCTGATCTGGCGGCAGGCATGCAGCACGGTGGTGTGGTCACGGCCGGCAAAGGCATCGCCGATTTCCGGGAGGCTGTGTTCGGTCAGCTCCTTGGTCAGCGCCATGGCGACCTGGCGCGGACGGGCCAGCGAGCGGGTCCGGCGCTTGGACAGCAGATCCTTGATCTGCAGCCCGTAGTAATCGGCCACGATCTTCTGGATGTTGGGAATGCTGATCGCCTGCTGCTGGGCACGCAGCAGATCGCGCAGGGTTTCCTGGGCGAATTCGGTGGTGATGGCACGGCCGGTGAAGTTGGCGCGCGCGGTCAGCGTATTGAGCGCACCTTCCAGGTCACGGACGTTGGAGCGCATCTTCTTGGCGATCAGGAAGGCGACGTCATCGGGGATTTCAGCGCCACGTTCCAGTGCTTTTGCCAGCACGATGGCGGCACGGGTTTCAAAATCCGGCGGCTCGATGGCCACCGACAAACCCCAGGCCAGGCGCGACTTCAAGCGCGCTTCCAGGCCTTCCACCTCGCGCGGATAGCGGTCGCAGGTCAGGATGATCTGCTGCTTGCCATCGAACAACGCATTGAACGTGTGGAAAAACTCTTCCTGGGTGCGGTCCTTGCCGGCGAAGAACTGGATGTCATCAATCAGCAGCGCGTCCACCTGCTGGAATTGGCGCTTGAACTGGTCCATGGTTTTTTCCTGCAGCGCTCGGATCATGGCGCTGAAGAACTGTTCCGAACGCAGATAGAGCACCTTGGCCGCCGGATTGGCCTGTCGCATCGCATTGCCGGCAGCCAGCATCAAGTGGGTCTTGCCCAGGCCGGTACCGCCGTACAGCAACAGCGGGTTGTGCGCGCGGTCGCCGGGCTTCTGCGCCGCCTGGAACGCGGCCGCCAGCCCCAGCTGGTTGCTGCGGCCTTCAACGAAATTGGTGAAGGTGTAATGCGAATCCAGGTTGCCATTGAATGGCACCACCGGGGCGGCGGGCGCGGCCGGCACGCCGGGCGGGGGCGACAACGGCGCCGGTTCGGCGACACGCGGGCGCGAGCCGATTTCCAGCACCACCTCGCCGAAACCGGCGAAATGGGCCAGCAATTCAGAAATGCGCGACAGGTAACGCTCGCGCACCTGCTCGACAATGAAGGCATTGGGCGCATACAGCACGAGGCTGTCGGCACGTTGGTCGGCCTGTAACGGCTTCAACCAGGTGTGGACATCTTCCGGCGGGAATTCCGCCTCAAGACGCTCAAGGCAAAGGGACCATGCATCCATCAGAAATAATCATCAAAGGCCTTGTCAGCCGGGCGCAGAAAGCCGCCGGGCCACAGGCCGGGAAGGGGGAAAGTGGATGGCGCAGACTACCACCGCAGGCCGGATGCGGGAATGCTTGTCCCGGTTTTATTCACAGGATCATCCACAAGCTATGCACCGGCCCGTGAAATCCATGCGTGTCACAAGCTTGACGAGGCGGGGGGGAGCTCTATAGAATTTCCGGTTCTTTCCGTCTCATTCATACAGGTGCCCCCATGGCCACCAAGCGCACGTTCCAACCCAGCAACCTCAAGCGCAAGCGCGATCACGGCTTCCGCGCTCGTATGAAGACCGCTGACGGCCGCAAGATCCTGTCGCGTCGCCGCGCCAAGGGCCGCAAAGTCCTCAGCGCTTGATTGCGTTGCCGCTTCCTGCGGCAAATGCAAGTCCGATTGTGAGCAGTGACTTCCCGCGCAAGCGATTCCCTCGCTCTGCGCGGGTTTGTACGCGTGCCGAATATTCAACGGTCTTCAACGGCGCCCGCCGTGTGTCCGATCCTTTGATGACACTCCACTGGCTGAAAGGGGATACCCCCGCCCGGCTGGGCATGGCTGTGTCACGCAAGGTGGATACGCGTGCGGTCGGCCGTAACCGTATCAAGCGTGTGTTGCGCGATGCAACACGCCATCTTTTGCCGTGTCTGGCTGCCGGCGACTACGTTGTCGTGGCCCGTTCGGCGGCGAAGACTGCGGACAATCAACAGATCCGTGAGGCGTTTGAACGCCTGTTGCGCCGTGCCGGCGCATTGCCCCCTGCGGGCGCGGACGGCACAATGCCGCCGCGCGAGGGTGTCAATCCTCTTCCTTCTTTGAATGCGCCGGACACCTCCTCCGGTCGAGCCGAGCCTGCCTGCTGATGAACCAGACCCGTGTATTCCTGATTTTTGCCTGGCTGATGGTGGCCGTGCTGTTGTGGATGGAATGGGGTCGCGAGAAGAACGCGCCGGATCCGGCGACCGTTGCGGCAACCCAGCCGGCCGTCCCGGCCGCCACCGATGCGGACCTGGCATTGCCGACCGCTGGCAACGTGCCACAGGCCACGGTGCCGGGGCAGGCGCCGGCGGTTGCAGGCGTGGAGGCAACCACGGCCGCCGCCGCACGGCGCGTGACCGTCACCACCGACGTGCTCAAGCTGGTGCTCGACGGCCGCAGCGTGCTGGACGCTGACCTGCTGCAGTTCCCGCAGACCAAGGCCGCCGGCAGCCCGCCGGTGCAGCTGCTGACCGAGGACAAGGCGCATCCGTACAGCGCCACCGCCGGTTGGGCCAGCCAGGCCAATTCGCCGGTACCGGGCGCGACCGGCTTCCAGCCGGCACCGGGCGTCACCGAGGTGGTGCTGGCCGACGGCCAGGCCGAAGTGCAGGTGCCGTTCGTGTGGAACGGCCCCAACGGCGTCAGCATCCACCGTACCTATACCTTCAAGCGCGGTGATTACGCCGTCAGCGTGAAGGACGAGGTGGTCAACACCGGCACCACGTCGTGGCAGGGCTATGTGTTCCGCAAGCTCGACCGCGTGCCGCCGGTGATCAGCAAGGGCATGACCAACCCGGATTCCTTCAGCTTCAACGGCGCTACCTGGTACAGCCCGGAAGAAGGCTACGAGCGTCGCGCTTTCTCCGACTACCTGGACGACGGCAAGCTCAGCCGCACCATCACAGGTGGTTGGGTGGCCATGCTGCAGCACCACTTCTTCACCGCATGGATTCCGCAGGCCGACCAGTCCTCGCTGTACCTGCTTGAGCAGAACGGTCCGCGTCATGTGATCGAAGCGCGCGGTCCGGGTTTCACCGTGGCGCCGGGGCAGAAGGTCAGCACCGAAGCGCGCCTGTGGGTGGGCCCGAAGCTGGTCAACCAGATTGCCAAGGAAGACGTGAAGGGCCTGGACCGCGTGGTCGATTACAGCCGCTTCTCGATCATGGCGATCATCGGCCAGGGCCTGTTCTGGGTGATGAACCAGGTGCACAAGCTGGTCGGCAACTGGGGCTGGGCGATCATCGGCCTGGTGATCCTGCTGAAGCTGGCGTTGTTCCCCCTGGCCAATGCGCAGTTCAAGTCGCAGGCCAAGATGCGCAAGTTCCAGCCGCGCATTGCGCAGCTCAAGGAGCGCTACGGCGACGACAAGCAGAAGTTCCAGACGGCAATGATGGAGCTGTACAAGAAGGAGAAGATCAATCCGCTGGGGGGCTGCCTGCCGCTGCTGATCCAGATGCCGATCTTCTTCGCCCTGTACTGGGTGCTGGTGGAGTCGGTGGAACTGCGCCAGGCGCCGTGGCTGGGCTGGATCCAGGATCTGACCGCGCGTGATCCGTACTTCATCCTGCCGCTGATCAACATCGCGGTGATGTGGTTCACCCAGAAGCTGACGCCTGCGGTGGGCATGGACCCGATGCAGCAGAAGATGATGCAGTTCATGCCGCTGGTGTTCGGCGTGATGATGGCCTTCATGCCGTCGGGCCTGGTGCTGTACTGGGTGGTCAACGGTGGCCTGAGCCTGCTGCAGCAGTGGCTGATGATCAAGAAGCACGGCCAGGACATCCCGGCGCCGGCCAAGGTCGAAGCCAAGTAAGTGCAAAAGCCCGCCGCAAGGCGGGCTTTTCGCATGCGGCGTTAGAATCGCCGCACCTTCCGCTTGTTGAACGAGCCCGAGCCCGCCATGCCCCGTGTGTCGCTGTCGCCCCGCCTGTTGTTGCCGTCGTTGCTGCTCACCCTGGCTGTTGCCGCCTGCAGCAGGAACGAAGATGCGATGACGCCGGCCGGGACCGTGACCCAGCCCAGCGCGCAGGCCGCGGCGGCGGCCGACCCGGCGGCAGCACCGTTGCTGAGTGCGCTGCAGAAGCAGTTGGACGGGCATCGCCGCATCATCGTGTTGCTGGCTGACGAAGCGCAGCAATCGGCAGCGGACCGCAACACCTCCAGCCGCGTGGGCCAGCAGTTGTTCCATGACGGGCTTGAGCAGCGCGTGGCCATTGCCGGCCAGTTCGACACGCTGCTGCGCAGCACCAGCCCGCAGCGTTTTGCCACGCTGGGCACGGTGCTGGATTACGTCGAATCCTCGCCGGAGCTGTATGACGCGGACCGCCTGGCGTTCCGCGAAATCCTGCGTGACCTGCATGCGCGCGTCGGTACGGATTCGTCCCTGCCGACGGTGAAACTGCACCAGCGCATCGGCGAAGACCTGGAAGCGCTGGATGCGATCGAGCGCAACTACAACCAGGAAATCACCCGCATTTTCAGCCGTTTCGAGCGCACCCGCGCCATCGAACTGAAGCGCGAAAAGTGGGACGACTACATTGCGCATCTGCAGACGCAGTACAGCCGCGAGGCGATCCTGCGCGACTACGGCGTGATCGAGCCGTATCCGATGTCGATGAAGGACAGCGAGCGCGAGATCTTCGGCCGCGACCTGCCTGCAAAAACCGTGGTGCTCACTTTCGATGATGGCCCGCACAAGGCCTATACCGATGAAGTGGTGGCCATCCTCAAGCGTTACGACGTGCCCGGCGTGTTCTTTGAAGTGGGCCGCAACCTTGGCACAGTGCAGGCCGATGGCAAGGTGAAACTGGGGCCGATGGCCGGCATCAGCCGCAACCTGATGGAGCAGGGGTATGCGGTGGGCAACCACAGCCTCACCCACGCGCAGTTGTCGCGCACCAGTGGCGATGCGCTGCGTGAGCAGGTGCTGGCCACCGATACCTTGCTCAAAGGTGTGGATAACCGGCGTGCGCCGCTGTTCCGCTTCCCGTATGGCGCGCGCAATGCCGAAGGCCTGCAGTTGCTGGGCGAGGCCGGGCTGAAGTCGATCATGTGGAACATCGACTCGATGGACTGGGCCGACCCGGTACCGGAGTCGATCGTGCAGCGCGTGATCGAGCAGGTACAGAAGGAACAGAAGGGCATCATCCTGTTCCATGACATCCACGACCGCGCGGTGAAGGCGCTGCCGCAGATCCTGGACCGGCTGATTGCCGACGGGTATCAATTTGCCGGCTGGAACGGCCGTGATTTCAGCGTCAGCCGCGCACGCAAGGGCACGAACAACGATGCCACCGTCACCACCGGCTACGAGAAATCCTGGGCGATCGTGATCGGCATCGACGAGTACGCCAAATGGCCGCAGCTCGAATACGCCAGCCATGACGCGCAGGCCATTGCCGACACGCTGACCGGCCAGTTCGGCTTCCCGTCCTCGCAGGTGATCGTGCTGAAGAACCAGCAGGCCACGCGCAACAACATCCTGGCCGCATTCCACGACCGCCTGGCCGACGAGCGCACCGGCAAAAACGACCGCGTGTTTGTGTTCTTCGCCGGCCACGGCGCCACCCGCCAGCTCGCCTCCGGGCGCGACCTGGGCTACATCATTCCGGTGGATTCGGACCCCAACGAATTCGCCACCGATGCCATCGCGATGACCGACATCCAGAACATCGCCGAGAGTATGCGCGCCAAGCACGTGATGTTTGTGATGGATGCCTGCTACAGCGGCCTGGGCTTGACCCGCGGTGGGCCGTCGTCATCGGCCTTCCTGCGCGAGAACGCACGCCGCAGTGCGCGGCAGATGCTGACCGCCGGTGGTGCTGACCAGCAGGTGGCCGACAGTGGCCCGAACGGCCATTCGATCTTTACCTGGGTGCTGTTGCAGGCGCTCGGTGGCAAGGGCGACCTCAACGGTGATGGCTTGATCACCGGCACCGAACTGGCCGCGTATGTGGCGCCGGCCGTGTCGGCGGTGTCGCGACAGACGCCGGCGTTCGGCAGCCTGCCGGGCTCGCAGGGCGGTGAATTCGTGTTCCAGGTGCCGGACAGCCAGGAATACCTCACTGCCGATACACGCCAGCTTTCGGCCGATGCCATTGCCTTGAACAATCGCGTCGATGCCGTGCAGGACGCCAAGAATGAAGGCGAAACGCCGGTGACCGTGGCCGATCTGCAGGGCGGCAAGAACACGCTGGTGGTGCCAGCGGCGGCGCCGGCATCGGACCGCCGCCGTGCGCAGCAGGCCAATGATCGCGGCCTGCAGTTGTACCGCGAGAAGCGCTATGACGAAGCCGTCGCCGAATTCACCGAAGCCCTGAAGCTGCGCCCGGATTTCGCCCAGGCAGCCAACAATCTCGGCTTTGTCTACTACCGCCAGCAGCGTTACGCCGAAGCGGCGCGTTGGCTGGAGAACACCTTGAAGATCGATCCCTCGCGCGCGGTGGCGTATCTCAACCTGGGCGATGCGTACTTCAACGCTGGCGACAACGCCAAGGCCAAGCAGGCCTATAGCACCTACCTGGAGCTGCAGCCGCAGGGCAGCGGCGCGGCGCAGGCCCGTTCGCAATTGCAGAAGCTGTAAACCATGAGCCACTTGTCCACAGGCGAAACCATTGTTGCCATTGCCAGCGGCGCGGCCGCTGGCGGCGTCGGCATGCTGCGCGTATCGGGCCCGCAATCACTGCGCATTGCCGTTGCGCTGGGTTGCCCTCAACTCAAACCACGCTACGCGCACTACGCGAAATTCCGCGATGCGGCCGCTGACGTGATCGATGACGGCATCGCCCTGTACTTCCCCGGGCCGCGCAGCTTCACCGGCGAAGACGTGGTGGAACTGCAGGGCCACGGCAGCCCGGTGGTCTTGCGGCAACTGCTTGCGCGTTGCATCGAACTGGGTGCGCGTCAGGCGCGCGCCGGTGAGTTCAGTGAGCGCGCATTCCTCAACGGCAAATTGGACCTGGCCCAGGCCGAAGCCATTGCCGACCTGATCGCCGCCGGCGATGTGCGCGCCGCGCGTGCGGCGCGGCGTTCGCTCGATGGTGTGTTCTCACGTCGCGTGGATGAAGTGGGTGAACAACTGGTGCGCCTGCGCATCCATGTGGAAGCGGCCATCGATTTTGCCGACGAACCGCTGGATACGCTGGGCGGCGCCCAGGTGCGTGCTGGCGTGGAGCAGGCGCGCGCCTTGCTGACGCAACTGCGCGTGGATGCCGAGCGTGGCCGCAAGTTGCGCGATGGCCTGCATGCGGTGCTGATCGGCCCGCCCAACGCGGGCAAGAGTTCCTTGCTCAATGCGCTGGCCGGCAGCGAGCGCGCCATCGTCACCGACATCGCCGGCACCACCCGCGACACCCTGCGCGAAACCATCCGCATCGACGGCCTGGAACTGGAACTGGTCGACACCGCTGGCCTGCGTGAAGGCGGCGATGCCATCGAGCGCGAAGGCATGCGCCGCGCCCGTGCCGAAATGCAGCGTGCGGACCTGGCCATCGTGGTGTTGGATGCACGCGACCCGGAAGCCGGCCGCCAGGCGGTTGGCGATGCAGCAGCGCAGGCGGCACGGCAACTGTGGATATTCAACAAGAGCGACCTGCTGCCGCAGTGGCCGCAGGAGTTGGGCGAAGACAGCATCGCGTTGTCGGCCGCCAGCGGCCAAGGCCTGGAACAACTGCATGCGCGCCTGCGCGAGATCGCCAGTGAGGGTGCAGGCGAGGGCATGCAGGGGGAATTCTCCGCGCGCCTGCGCCATGTTGAAGCCATCATGCTTGCGGCCGAACACCTGGAGATGGCGGCCACACAGCTGCAGTACGACCATCTGGAACTGGCAGCCGAAGAACTGCGGCTGGCCCATGACGCACTGGGCGAGATCACCGGGCGGATGACCGCGGATGATTTGCTGGGGAAGATTTTTTCCAGTTTCTGCATCGGCAAGTAACGCCGGTGCGGTTCCACCGGCCGCAGCGCCGGACTACACGACAGTCAGGAGGGAGTGGATGTTTTCGCACATCGTGGTAGGCGCCAATGACATCGAGGCGTCCAAAGCATTCTATGACGCACTGCTTGCCGCACTCGGCGCCAAGCCGGGTTTCATCGACCCCAAGGGCAATGTGGTTTACCGCCACAGCGGCGCGCTGTTGATCGTGGGCCACCCGCGCAACGGCGAGCCGGCCACGCATGGCAACGGCGGCACCATCGGTTTCAGCTGCGCCAGCCCCGGGGACGTGGATGCATGGCATGCGGCCGGCGTTGGCCAGGGCGGGACCAGCATCGAGGATCCACCGGGCCCACGGCAGACACCGTTCGGGCCGCTGTACCTGGCCTACCTGCGTGATCCGGCCGGCAACAAGCTGTGCGCCGCGCACCGGCCAAGCCCGGCGCAGGCCTAGCCCGGGCGTTCCAGTTGCGACGGCGGCGCGTGCGCCAGCGCGCCGCCGGTTACTGACAGTTGGGTTTGGCAACGTTAGGCTGTGCACCGTTACGGGATCCCCCCGCCTGCGGAGTTCAGTCCAATGCGCCATTGATGTCACCGTCGCAATGACGGTCCCTTCCAGTCCCTGCTGCCGCTGGCGGTTGGGTGCTTCGGGCATCGATGGAACAACGCATGACCACTACCGTATCCGTGACGCTGGACAGCGTCGCCTGGCACACGCCCGATGGGCGCTGCCTTTTCTCCGACCTCAACGCGCAGTTCGACGCCCGCCCCACGGGCCTGGTCGGACGCAACGGCGTGGGCAAAAGCGTGCTGGCGCAATTGCTGGCAGGCCTGCGCGAACCCAGCGCCGGGCAATGCCGGCGCATTGGCCGGGTGCACTACCTGGCCCAGCAGGTGGCTGCGCCCGCCGGCCAGCGCGTGGCCGAACTCGCCGCTGTGGATAACGTGGTGGATGCATTGCGCCGGATCGAGGCCGGCAGCACGCAGCAAGCCGATTTCGACGCCGTTGGCGAGCAGTGGATGCTGCGCGACAACCTGCAGCACGCCCTGGCCGAAGCGGGCCTGCAAGGTGTGGATGTTGATACGCCTGTGGACAACTTGAGTGGCGGGCAACGCATGCGCGTGGCGCTGGTCGGTGCATTGCTGCAGCCGGCGGAGCTTCTGATTCTGGATGAGCCCAGCAATCACCTCGACCTGGCTGGCCGCCACTGGCTGCAGCAGCAACTGGCGCTGCGTGGGCAGGGCTATCTTCTGGTCAGCCACGACCGGCTGCTGTTGCAACAAGTGCAACGCATCGTCGAACTGTCGCCGCAGGGGCTGCGCAGCCATGGCGGCAATTACGAAAGTTATGCACAGGCGCGCGCAGCAGAGAAGGCCGCTGCCGAAATCCAGTTGCAGCAACGTCGGCAGGAACGTCGCAAAGGTGAGCAGGCATTGCAGGCACAGCGACAGCGCCTGGAACAACGCAGCGCGCGCGGCAACCGTGAAGCGGCCACAGCCAACCAGGCGCCGATCCTGCTTGGCCTGCAGCGGCAACGGGCGCAGGCCAGCCTGGGCAAGGCCAGGCAGCAACTGCTGCAGCGGCACGAAACCCTGCACGACGCGGTTCGCCAGGCGCAGGCGCTGATCGACGAACCGGCGCCGGTGCTGTTGCCGCCCGTGTTGGAAACAACCGCGCCGGAGTGGGTTGCGCGGTTGCAGCAGGTGCAGCTGCCGTATGTCGCCGAGCCGCTGCATGCCCTGGATCTGGCGCTGCGCCGGGGCGAGCGCGTCGCGGTCGGCGGGATCAACGGTGCCGGCAAATCGACCCTGCTGAAAGTGCTCGCCGGCCAGCTGGCGCCGCGCGCCGGCGAAGTGCAACGGCATGTGCCGGTGGCGTTGCTGGATCAGCAACTGGACCTGCTGCCGGGCCACCTCAGTGCCCTGCAAGGCGTACGCGCGCGCAATGCTCAGCTGGAAGAAGGCGAACTGCGTAGCCGCTTGTCATTGCTCGGGCTGGATGCAACACAGGTGCAGCTGCCATCGGCACTGCTCAGTGGTGGGCAGCGGTTGAAAGCCGCACTGGCCTGCGCGCTGTATGCCGATCCACCGGCGCAGCTGTTGCTGTTGGACGAGCCCGGCAATCATCTCGACCTGGACGCGTTGGCGGCGCTGGAATCGCTGCTGCGGCAGTACACCGGCACCCTGGTGGTGGTGTCGCATGACAAAGCGTTCCTGCAGGCCATCGGCATCAGCGCGCGGCTGCAGGCCACTGCGGAGGGATGGCGTCTGCAAGTCACCTGACACATTGCCGTCACTTACTTTCTGGCGTCACATGCCGGCTGCACACTGCTGCCACTTTCAGTGGATGGCGCACGCGTGCGCAATGGAGACAGGGCGGTGTCAAAAGGGTGCGTGGGCTTGCTGTTGAGTGGCGTCATGGCATTGTGCGGGGTAATGGAAGCCCAGGCCGCGCCACGTTATCCACAGGTTTCGGTGTACGCGCACCGGGGCGCCAGCGCCTTGCTGCCGGAGCACACGCTGGCCGCTTATGCACAGGCCATCGCCGATGGTGCCGACTACATCGAGCCGGATCTGGTGATGACCAAGGACGGGGTGATGGTGGCCCGTCACGAGAACGAGATCGGCTCGACCACCGACGTGGCCACGCGCCCCGAGTTTGCCGACCGCCGCACCCGCAAGGTGATTGATGGTCAGACCGAGGAAGGCTGGTTCACCGAAGACTTCACCCTGGCCGAGCTGAAGACGCTGTACGCCCGCGAGCGCCTGCCGCAGGTGCGCGGCACCGCATTCGATGGACAGTTCCGCATCGCCTCGCTGGACGAAATCATCACCTTCCTGGTGCAGCAGGCTGCGCGGGCAAACCGCGGCATCGGTCTGGCACCGGAGATCAAGCACGGCAGTTACTTCCAGGGCATTGGCCTGCCGATGGAAGACAGGTTGCTGGCCACATTGCAGGGCAATGCCTACACCAAGGTCGCGCCGATCCTGCTGCAGTCCTTCGAGACCGCCAACCTGCGCGCGCTGCGGGCCAAGCTGGGCAAGGGCTCCAACATCCGCCTGCTGCAGCTTCTGGGTGATCCCGATGAGCATCCAGCCGATATTGCATTGGCGGCCGGTTCACTGACGTATGCACAGATGATGACGCCGGCCGGGCTGCGCGATATCGCCACCTATGCCGACGCCATCGGCGCGGAAAAGCGTGCGGTGGTGCCGGTGGATGCACAGGGCAAGCTGGATGCACCGACGGCCCTGGTGGCTGATGCCCACGCCGCCGGTCTGCAGGTGGTGGTCTATACGTTCCGCCCGGAAAACCCCTTTCTGCCGCCGGCATTGCGCCAGGGTGAGGAAAATGCCCGCAATCCGGAGGCCTCGGTGGCCGAGATGCGGGCGTATCTACAGGCCGGGATCGACGCGTTGTTCACCGATGATCCGGCGCTGGGCCGCAAGGCGGTGGATGGCGTGCTTTAACGGTTGAAGGTTTGGTTGGGGCAGGAAAGAGCGACCCCTCCCCAGCCCTCCCCTTTGCTTCGCAAAAGGGAGGGGGCAAAAGCGGCATTGCTGTTCGCCAACCGATTGCGTGAAACGCCCCCTCCCTTGCGCCGAAGGCGGAGGGGAGGGCTGGGGAGGGGTAGCTTTTCGCATACAGCCCCGCCCACGAACGAACCTACTGCGGTCCGTCCGGATCCCGTCGCCGCAGCGGCACCACCACCTCGTAGTCACGGCCTTCGCGCGGTTGCCACAGCACCGGCACCTGGCCCGGGGCCGGTGGTTCCAGCTCGTTGTCTGGCAATGGCTGCACCTCGTCTTCTTCCTCGTCTTCCCAGCTGTAGCGCTTGCGCGGCGGCATCGGGTCGGCGTGGCGGAACATCAGTGCCGCGATCAGGCCGGCGGCGGCGCCGCCCATGTGCGATTGCCAGGACACGCCCGGCTCGTGCGGCAGGATGGTGATCAGCATGCTGCCGTAGAACAGGAAGCCGATCATGCTTGCGGCGATGGCCTGGCGGTCACGCCGCAGCAGGCCCAGCACGAACACCAGGAACATCAGGCCGTGGGTCACGCCACTGGCGCCCAGATGGTGGCTGCCGATGTCACCCAGCAGCCAGGCCCCCAGCCCGGAACCTATCCACAGCAGGGGCAGGGCGCGCACGGTGGCCTGTGGATAAACACTGCCGGCCAGCGTGCCGAGGATCAGCAGCGCCACCGCGTTGGCGCCCAAGTGCTCAATGGAGCCGTGCAGCAGTGGTGCGCCGAGCAGGCCAAGCAGGCCGTCGCGTTCCAGCGGTGCCACCGACCACGCCCGCCAATCCCAACCACTGCTCTGGATGGCGAATATCGCCACCAACAGCAGTACGAAACCCAGGCTCAGGTTGAAGGCTCGCAGCACCCGGCTGCGGTCATTGCGGGCCGGCGTTTTGCCGGTATCAGGCGCGATCTGCGTATCCATGACATCAGAACTTGCGGCAGCCCCGGTGATTGCAAGGGGGCCACGTTCGGGAACTGGCGTGCCACCAGCGGGACAATCCCGCCGGTGGCACGGGCCATCAGCCGTGGTTCTGCTTCGGCGGGATCTTCAGGCTCAGGACCATGGTGGTGACCAGAATCGCGGCAACCACGCCCAGCGACACCGGCACCGGGATCTTGTACAGGTCGATCAGCAGCATCTTGGTGCCGATGAACGCCAGGATCACCGCCAGGCCGTACGGCAGCAGGTGGAAGCGGTCGGCCATGCCGGCCAGCAGGAAGAACATCGCACGCAGGCCCAGCACCGCGAACACGTTGGAGGTCAGCACGATGAACGGGTCGGTGGTGATGGCGAAGATGGCCGGGATCGAGTCCACCGCGAAGATCACGTCGGTGACGGCAATCAGGATCAACACCACGAACATCGGGGTGAACCAGCGCACGCCGTCCTTTTCGGCGACCAGGCGGTTGCCGTTGTACTCGTGGGTGATGCGCAGGTGCTTGCGCATGAACTTCAGCGCCGGGTTGTCATCCAGGCTGGGTTCCTCGCCTGCGGCCGACCACATCTTCCAGCCGGTGAACAGCAGGAACGCACCGAACACGTACAGCAGCCAATGGAACTGTGCCACCAGCACGGTACCGGCGAAGATCATGACCGTACGCAGCGCGATGGCGCCCAGGATGCCGATGATCAGCACACGCTGGCGCTGCGTCTCGGGCACCGCGAAGTAGCCCATGATCAGCAGGAACACGAAGATATTGTCGACCGCCAGGGCCTTTTCGATCAGGTAGCCGGTCAGGAACTGCAGGCCGATCTCATTAGCCACGGCAGTGCCGGCGGTTTCGTTCAGGTAGTACCAGAGGCCGGCATTGAAGGCCAAGGCCAGCGCGACCCAGCCCAGCGACCACAGCAGGGCTTCCTTGAAGGTCACCTTGTGCGGGCCGCCGTGGCGCATCAGCACCAGGTCGATCAGCAGGGCAGCGATGACGACGGCAATGAAGCCGCCCCAAAGCCAGGGATTACCAATTGTCTGAATCATGGAAAATTCCGGTCATGTGAAGGTTCTCGGGACCACACAGGCCAAGAGCTGGACACGGAATCAGGGGAGACCGGGGACAGAGCTTCGCCAATGCGGCGAAGGTCTTGCTCACAGTTCCGTTGGCCGGAACTGCCGTTGCACCGGAGCCTTGCGGCTCGAACTGACGGCGACAACGTCTGGGAGCTACTCCCCTTCTGGGGCCGGATATTGGGGCCTGTTGCCGCTGCAGTCAATGAATCTCCCCCGGGGCGGGGCTGTGGCGCGGCTACAATAGCGCCATGAATACCCCACTCCCCGTCGTACGCCTGAAGAACGCGTGGCGCTCCAGCCACCCGTGGATTTTCCAGAAACTGGTCGAAAAGCCGACCATAAAGCCGAAGTCCGGCACCATCGTCGACGTGGTCGGCATGGATGGTGAATGGATTGGCCGTGGTTTCTACAACGGTCATTCGCGGATCGCCGTGCGCATTCTGGAAACCCATCCGGACGTGGCGGTGGATCAGGCCTGGTTCGCCCGCAAGATCGCCGATGCGGTGTCGCTGCGCCGTGACGTGCTCAAGCTGGACGCCATTTCCAACGCTTGGCGTGTTGTCCACAGCGAAGGCGACGGCCTGTCCGGCCTGGTGGTGGACCGTTACGACGACCTGATCGTGGTCGAGTTCTTTGCTGCCGGCATGTTCCGCCACCGCGAGTGGATCTACGACGCCCTGCGTGCGCAGTTCCCGGGTTGCCGCTTCCACAGCTTCGCCGACGAACACGTGCAGAAGCAGGAAAGCTTCGACTTCCACGGCAACACCACCACCGAGCCGGCGGTGATCAGCGAATACGGCATCAAGTTCCGTGCCGACCCGGCCGGCGCGCACAAGACCGGCTTCTTCGCCGACCAGCGCGAGAACCGCGAGTGGTTGAGCCAGCAGGTGGAAGGCAAGTCCGTGCTGGACCTGTGCTGCAACACCGGCGGCTTTGCGGTGTACGCCGCTGCACGCGGTGCCAGCGACGTGCTGGGCGTGGACATCGACCAGGACGTGATCCAGATCGCCAAGGGCAATGCGCGTTTGAACAACGTCAAGCTGCGTTTCGTGCAGGCTGACATCTTCCCGTGGCTGCGTGATGCGGCCAACCGCGGTGAGCAGTACGACGTGGTGATCCTGGACCCGGCCAAGATGACCCGCGACCGTGAGCAGGTCATCAACGCGCTGAAGAAGTACCTGGACATGAACAAGCTGGCGCTGGGCGTGGTCAAGCCGGGTGGCTTGTTCGCCACGTTCTCGTGCACCGGGCTGGTGGCCGAGGACCAGTTCCTGGACATGCTGCGTCGTGCGGCGTTCTATTCCAACCGCACCATCCAGATCCTCAAGGTGGCCGGCGCCGGCCCGGATCATCCGTTCATGGCGCACGTGCAGGAATCGCGTTACCTCAAGGCTGTGTTCTGCCGCGTGGTGGATTGAGCCCCCGGCGCCCTCTGCATAGATAGTGCCGAGCCATGCTCGGCAGAGGCCTCACCGGCGAAAAGCGGCCCTCACCCCAACCCCTCTCCCGCAAGCAGGAGAGGGGCTGAAGCTGCGGCCTGCCACCCCATGCCGTCCGTCACTGGCCGGTTGCGTCATCGCGGCGCTATGGTCGGGCCTTTCCCTTCACGGTGAGGCCTCATGACGCTGCGTCCCCTGTCCCTGTTGGTATCCCTGTCGCTGTGTTTCCCGCTGGCCGCCTCGGCGGTGGAATTCAGCCAGGCCGAACTGGCCAAGGCCAGCGAGCTGCAGCACAAGCTGCTCACCCTGGATTCGCACCTGGATACGCCGGCCAACTTCGCCCGGCCGGACTTCAACATCATGCAGCGCCATGACCACAACGCGCTGTCGCAGGTGGATTACCCGCGCATGGTCGAAGGTGCGCTGGATGGCGGTTTTTTCGCCATCTACACCGACCAGGGCGACCGCACCCTGGCCGCACACCGCGCCGAGCGTGACCATGGCCTGCAGCGCATGCTGCAGATCCACGAAATGCTGGCCGCCAACCCGGACACGTTCCAGCTCGCACTCACCGCCGATGACGCCGCACGCATCAAGGCCGCCGGCAAGCGCGTGGTCTACATCAGCATGGAGAACGGCAGCCCGCTGGTGGCCGACCCGTCACTGTTGAGCTTCTACTACAGTGCCGGCCTGCGGCTGATGTCGGCCGTGCACTTTGCCAACAACGAGTTCGCCGATTCGGCCACCGACCCCAAGGGCGCCGAATGGAAGGGCCTGAGCCCGGCCGGCCGCGCGCTGGTCAACGAGGCGGTGAAGCTGGGCATCGTCATCGACCAGTCGCATGCTTCCGACGCGGTGTTCGACAACCTCATCGAGATGATGCCGGTGCCGTTCATCCTGTCGCACAGTTCGGCCAAGGCCATCTTTGACCACCCGCGCAACCTGGACGACGCGCGCCTGCGTCAGCTGGCGGCCAAGGGTGGGGTGATCCAGGCCAACGCCTACGGTGGCTACCTGGTGGATGAGACCAAGAGTGCCGAGCGCAAGCAGGCCGAAGAGGCACTGGAAAAGCGCCTGGGCGGCTGGGAGAACATGACCATGGCCAAGGGCGTGGAGCTGGCCAAGGCCATGGCCGAGCTGGACAAGCAGTACCCGCGCCGCAAGGCCACCCTGGAGGATTTCTTCCAGCACTTCGGCCACATGCTTGATGTGGTCGGCCCGGATCACGTCGGCATCGGCATGGACTGGGACGGCGGCGGCGGCGTGACCGGCATGGAAGATGCCAGTGACCTGCCCAAGATCACCGCCTGGATGCAGCGCCGCGGCCTGAGCGATGCGCAGATCGCCAACATCTGGAGCGGCAACGTGCTGCGGGTGATGCGTCAGGCGCAGGAGTACGCAGCGAAGAATGCTGCGCACTGAGAGCACCCCTCCCCAACCCTCCCCTTGCCTTCGGCAAAGGGAGGGAGCGGATCCGGCGATCTTTCGGATAGCAGCGAATTTTCAGATGGCAGTGAACCCGCTTTTCCCCCGCCCTTGCGCCGAAGGCGGAGGGGAGGGCCGGGGAGGGGTGCTCTTGAAGTCACCCCACAAAAAAAAGAGCGGGCCGAAGCCCGCTCTTTCACGTTATCCACAAACCACTGTGGATTACTTGCTACGCCCCAGCACCGCGTTGCGGCGGCTGTACAGCACATAGACCACCAGGCCCAGCACGTTCCAGATCAGGAACCACTTCTGCGTGCTGGTCGGCAGGCTGAAGAACAGGTACAGGCAGCCACCGATGGCCAGCGGGCCAACCAGCCACGCCAGCGGCGTGCGGAAGGTGCGCGGGCGGTTCGGCTCACGCTTGCGCAGCACCAGCAGGCACAGGCCCACCGCAGTGAACGCGGCCAGCGTGCCGGCATTGGCCAGTGCCGCAATTTCATCCAGACGCGCCACGCCAGCCAGCGCCGCCACCAGCACGGCGGTGAACAGGGTAATGACCACCGGCGTGCCGGTGCGCTGGTTGACCTTGGACAGGCCGCGCGGCAACAGGCCGTCGCGCGACATCACGAAGAAGATGCGGCTCTGGCCGTAGAAGAACGCCAGCAGCACGGTTGGCAGCGCGATGATGGCGACGATGCCGATCACCAGCGCGGCGGTGCCGTGGCCCAGTTCGCGCATGATCAGCGCCAGCGGCTCGGCGCTCTTGCCGAACACGGTGTAGCTCATCGCACCTACCGCAGCCAGCGCCACCAGCAGGTAGATGATGGTGCAGCCGACCATCGAACCGATGATGCCGATGGACAGGTCGCGCTTGGGGTTCTTGGTTTCCTCGGCCGCGGTGGAGATCGCGTCGAAGCCGTAGAAGGCAAAGAAGATGATCGCCGCGGCGGCCATCACGCCACGCTCCACGCCATCGGCACTGAGCGACTTGGGGAAGCCATAGGGCATGAACGGCTGCAGGTTCTCGGCATTGAATGCCGGCAGCGCCACGGCCACGAACACCGCCAGGGCAATCAGCTTCAGCACCACCAGCACCGCGTTGAGCGTGGCGCTTTCGCGGGTGCCGATCATCAGCATGCCGGCCACCAGGAAGGTGATGACGATGGCCGGGACGTTGATGAAGCCGCCTTCCACGTGCGGGCCGGCGGCCAGTGCCTGCGGCAGCATCACGTTCCAGCCGGTCGAGGTGTGCAGCCACTCCAGGAAACCGACGAAGTAGCCCGACCAGCCCACCGCCACGGTGCTGACCACCAGCGAGTACTCCAGGATCAGGCTCCAGCCCACCACCCAGGCGATGGTTTCGCCCAGCGCGCTGTAGCTGTAGGTGTAGGCGCTGCCGGCGGCCGGCATCATCGTTGACAGCTCGGCATAGGCAAGCGCCGCGCAGGCGCAGACCGCGCCGGCGATGATGAAGGACAGCAGCACCGCAGGGCCGGCCTTGTCCGCACCCACGCCGATCAGCGTGTAGATGCCAGTACCGACGATGGCACCAATGCCCAGCGCTACCAGGTGGGGCCAACTCAGCGAAGGAATCAGGCGGCGGCCTTCCTCGTGTTCGGTGAGCTGGTCGATGGACTTGCGCCGGAGCCAGGATTGCATGCGGACCTCGCGGTTCATGGTGATTCAGGAAGTCGGCGAGTGTCGCCGAATGCGGTGCAGCAAAGCCAGAAACATCCACGGATTCAGCGCCTCTTGGCCACAGGCCCTGTCAGCGGTGACGGAACCGGCACAAAGCAGCAACGCTTTGGACACTATGAATGGCGGGGGTGGCTCAACAGGTAGGCGCGCAGCGCGATGGCCTGGTTGTAGTGGGTGTCGCGTGCACCGTAGACCAGCGTGATCGGTCCGCCGTCCAATGCATCGCGCAGCGGTTTGAGCAGCTGCGGATGAAGGGCCAGTTCATGCCAGTAGCGCTGCTGGAATTCGTCCCAGCGCTCGGCGCTGTGGTCAAACCACTGGCGCAGCGTGGTGCTGGGCGCTACTTCCTTCAACCAGGTGGCCTGCAAGGCTTCCCGGCTGACGCCGCGCGGCCACAGCCGGTCCACCAGAAAGCGCTGGCCGTCGCTGGCCACGGCCGCTTCGTAGGCGCGTTTGCAGTGGATATGCATGTGGGCCTCCGCACGGGAATGGGGAGATCGTACAGCGCGAGGCGGCGGCTTGAGCCCGAGGCTTTAGCCCCTCTCCCTTTACGGGAGAGGGGTTGGGGAGAGGGTGGATCGGAGCGGAGATGCTAAAGCAGCGCGCTTCCCCTCTTCCGCCCTACGGGCACCTTCTCCCGCAGGGGGAGAAGGGCAGAGCTAGAGCCAGAGCCAAGCTCAAGGCCACAGGCAACCCCGCTCTTACTCAAGCCCCAGGCGCACCCCGAACACTACCAGGCAGACGCCGACCGCACGCCGCAGCCACACGCCCACGCGCGGATAGCCGGCCAGCCGCCGTGCAATGAACTGGCCGCCGAAAATCAGCACCGAGCACCAGCCGATGCTCAGCACCGCGATCAACACCGCCATCGTGACCATCGTCAGCGCACCGCGCTGCGTGGCCGGGTCGATGAACAGCGGGAAGAACGCCATGTAAAACAGGATCGCCTTGGGATTGAGCAGGCCCACCAGCAGCGCCTGCCGGAACCAGCGCCTTCCTGCCTGCACCGCCGCGCTGCCGTTGCTTCCGGCCGCCGGCTCGCGCAGCAGCTGGATGCCTACCCAGATCAGATAGCCCGCGCCGAGGTAGCGCAGGCCGGCAAACAGCATGGGATGCGCCTGCAGCAGTGCCGCCACGCCGGTGGCGGCGATGGCGATCAGGATCTGGTCACCCAGCATCAGCCCGGCCAGCGTGGCGTAACCGGCGCGCACGTCACCGCGTGCGGTGGCGGTGAGCAGGGTGAAGGTGCCCGGCCCGGGCAGCATCAGGAACAGGATGACGGCCACCACGAAGGTGCCCAGGTCGTTGATGCCCATCCACGGCATGGTTGGCTCCGGGCTCAGTGCGCGCGCTGGTCGGCCAGGCGCTGCTTCACCGCCGCGATCAGCGCCGGCAGGTCATCAAAGCGCGGCACGCCGTAACGGTCGCCGGTGATGTCCAGGTTGCCCTTGCGCCAGAAACCGGCCGGCGCGGCCACCAGCAGCTTTCCCGAGCGTGCGTACAGGCCGAATTCCAGCAAGGTGATCGGGCTCTGCGTGCCGGGCGTGAAATACATCAGCACGATGTCGGCCTGTTCCAGCGCGGCCAGCTCCCATTCCACCTGGCGGCGGAATTCGGGCTCGTCGGCTTCCGGCCGCCAGGCCGGGTTCCAGTCGGCACGGCGCGGGTTGAGCATCAGCACGCCTTCATCGGCCAGCGCCTGTTGCACCTGCTGCTGCCAGTCGCCGGCCTTGCCCATCTCGATGCTGCCGGCCAGGAACACCTTGGGCCGCGTGTCGTTGGCGGGCAAGGCATCGGGCGAGGTGACGGTCTGCGAGCTTGCGGCCAAGGCCGGCAACGGCGACAGGCAGCACAGCGCCAGCAACAGGGAAGGCAGCTTCATGGGAATGGAGGGTGCGTGGGGGCGGACATGATCGCAGATGCGGCGCAGCCGTTGAGACGCGGGGGGCTAAACTTCCCCCATGCAAACCGAAAACCTGATCCTGGCTGGCCTGCTGGTCGCCGTCATCGTGCTGCAGCTGGTGCTGCTGTTCCGTCGTGCCGACAACACCGCGCTGGAAAGCGCCCTGCGCGAAGAACAGCGCAATGGTCGTGGTGAACTGCGCGAGCACCTGGAGGCGATGACCCGCCAGCAGGATGCGCGCATGGATGGCTTTGGCCGCAACCTCACCGACTTGTCCACACGCACCGACCAGCGCCTGGACCTGCTGCGCGACAGCCTGACCGACGACGCCCGCAAGGGCCGCGAGGAAAACAGCAACATCCAGCAGCAACAGGCGCAGCTGCTGGGCGCGCGCCTGCAGGAAGTGCGCGACCAGCTCGATGCCTTCGGCCAACAGCAGCAGGTGCGGATGGAAGCCTTTGCGCGCCAGCTCGCCCACCTGCAGCAGGCCGTGCTTGAAGAAACCCGCAAGGGCCGCGAAGAAGGCGCGCAGGTACAGCAGCGCTTTGGCGAACTGCTCGGCCAGCGCCTGCTTGAACTCACCCAGCGCAATGAAGCCGGCATCACCGAAATGCGGCAGACGCTGGAAGCGCGCCTGAAGGACCTGCAGGGCGACAACGCAGCCAAGCTCGAACTGATGCGGCAGACCGTGGATGAAAAACTGCAGAGCACGCTCAACACTCGCCTGGATTCCTCGTTCAAGCTGGTGTCCGAACGGCTGGAGCAGGTGCAGCGTGGTCTGGGCGAAATGCAGCAGTTGGCCACCGGCGTGGGCGACCTCAAGCGCGTGCTGAGCAACGTCAAGAACCGTGGCGGCTGGGGCGAAGTGCAGCTGGACAACATCCTGGAGCAGACCCTCACTGCCGAACAGTACGCGCGCGGCGTCAAAGTGCGCCCGGACAGCGGCGAGATCGTCGATTTCGCGGTGCGCCTGCCGGGCCGTGGCAACGATGAAATGCCGGTGTGGCTGCCCATCGACTCCAAGTTCCCGCGCGAGGATTACGAGCGCCTGCTCGACGCCCAGGAAGCGGGCGACCAGGACGCGGTGCGCACCAGCGGCAACCAGCTGGAGCGCGCCATCCGCGTGCAGGCCAAGTCGATCAGCGACAAGTACATCGCGCCGCCGCACACCACCGATTTCGCGGTGATGTTCCTGCCCACCGAGGGCCTGTATGCCGAAACCATCCGCCGCCCGGGGCTGGTGGATGCCCTGCAGCGCGAGCACCGCGTGGTCATCGCTGGCCCGACCACCTTCACCGCGCTGCTCAACAGTCTGCAGATGGGCTTCCGCACGCTGGCCATCGAGCAACGCTCCTCGGAAGTGTGGAGCCTGCTGGGTGCGGTCAAGGGCGAGTTCGGCAAGTTCGCCGGCATCCTCGAACGGGCGGAAAAGCAGATCAACACCGTCGGCAAGAGCCTGGGCGATGCCAGCCGCAAGACCCGCACCATCGAGCGCAAATTGCGCAGTGTGGAATCACTGTCGTCCGATGCCTCGCAGGCACTGCTGGGCACCGACGATGAAGCCGACGACGCAGAGGACGAAAGCCCCACGGCGTAAGACCCACAGCGTAAGACCCACAGCGTAGTGCGCAGCCCAGCGCGCGCCGCTCGCGGCCGCGACGCCCCACCCCCACCCCCCCGCGGCCGCCAACGCCGGCGGCCGCCCGCCAAGGCTAGGCACCCCCCCAAACACAC
>NZ_JBRRDL010000033.1:0-46278 GCF_056759635.1 Stenotrophomonas sp. STEN056 | reverse complement strand
GGGAGGGAGGGAAGCAGCCAGCAGCACGAAATGGTTTGCTCCCTCCCTTTCGCGCAGCGAAGGGGAGGGTTGGGGAGGGGTGCCTTTGAGGATGTTGATGTTGCTACTGAAGTCCCAGTCGCAACGAGGTCCCAAACCTCACACCAACTCACAACCAACCGCGCCGCTTGAACCACACCAGCGGCACCACGATGCTCAGTACGATCACCGCCAGCGCGATCGCGTAGCCAAAATGCCAATGCAGCTCCGGCATCGCGGCGAAGTTCATGCCCCATATGCCAACCAGCACCGTCGGCGGGATGCCCACCACCGAGGCTACCGCCATGACCTTCATCACTTCGTTCTGGTCCATGTTGATCAGGCCCAGCACGCTGTCGAGCAGGAACTCGTTGCGGTCGCCCAGTTGCTGCTCAAACTCGCTCAACGAGGTGATGTCCTTGAGCACCAGCTTGATCCGCTTGTGCGCGTCGGCGCCAAACCAGCTGGGTGCGGATTCGTCCAGGTAGTTCATCACCCGCAGCAGGCCATGCACGGTGTTGTGCAGTGCGCCGATGTGCCGGCCCATCACGCCTACTTCGTGCAGCATGCGCTCCAGCCGGCGCGGTGCGCGGCGCCCCTTGGGTTTGTTGAAAGCCTGGCGGGAGAATTCACTCATGCTGCTTTCCAGCGATTCCAGCAGATCGGCCAGGTAGTCGACGATACGCTCGATCATGCGCAGGAACAGATCCACCGGACCGACGCAGGGGTGCTTGCCGAGGTCGGCTTCCAGCGTGGCGAATGCGTCCACCGCATGCTCACGCTGCACAACCAGTGCGCTGGGCGCGATGACGAACCCCAGCGGCGCCACCGCCTGCGCGGTTTCGTACTGGAAGCGCGGCAGGTTCAGCACCAGTGCCTCGCCTTCCATGCGCACCCGGCTGCTGAATTCAATCTCGCTGATGCCCGCCCGGTCGGGAATGGCGAACCCCACCTGCTGCGATGCCTGGGCCAGCTCTTCCGGTGTGGGTTGGCACAGATCCACCCACAGGGCGGAGTTCCCGCCGGATCCTGCTTCGACAATGGTTCGGCAATGCAGCATCGGGGCTTACCTTCATCTACAGAACTGCAGGCATCCTCCCCGCATCGGCTTGTGGCGTAAAGCCAGCGCCCTATCCGGTACCGACCTGCGCGGCATACCACGCCGCATACGGCGTGTTCCGGGCCAGATGACGATTGAAATCCGGTGCGCCGTCGTCCCACCACACCGGGCCGCGCTCGCCCAGCGCCCGCTTCGCCGCATCCACTGCCGCGCCAGCCCGTGCCAATCGCTCGCGGTCAGCCACCCGCCGGGCGGCGCCTACGTCGCGCCGGGCAGCCATCAGCTGCTTCACCAGCGCCTGTCGCTGCGGCTCCGGCAGCTGCGGATTGGTCGCCCGCCAAAGGCGTCCGTGCACCACCAGGTAGCGCCCGTCCGGCGTACGCAAGGTGGCTTCGCTCATGGCTCAGTCCCCACGCTCGCCGCGCACCAAAACCGGGCCGCTGCAGCCCACACAGCGTGGCCATCGGCAGCGGGCCATGACGCTTGCACAGCCCCACCGGCTTCACGCAAGCTCTGCGCTCCTTCCGCCAATAGTCCAGCCATGCAAGACAACATCATCCAGATCATCCCCGCCGACGGTTGGGTTGCAGTATTTGAAGAGAACGGTGAAGAGAGCGCGCAGACCCTGGTGTGCTTTGCCGTCGTGGAAGAGGCCGGCAAGCGTGCCGTCCGCCCGATGCTGGCCAATGGCAAGGTAGTCAGCCTGGCCGACACCCTGCCCAACTTCGTGCGTATCGAAGAGCTGGAAGCCTTTGAGGACGAGGACGAAGAGGAAGAAGGCGAGGGCGAGGACGACGAAGACGAGGAAGAAGAAGAGGAAGACGAGGAAGAAGAAGAGGTCTGAGTCACCCGTTTCTCCCCTGGCAGCCGGTGCAACGCCGGCTGCCTGCGGTGCCGCCGGCAGGCAACCGCAGCATTTGAACCTGCGCACGATTGCGCGAATGGGCAGCTCGGCCTGTCCTCGGTCATTGCCCGGTGTCATCGCCGCGTCACTCGAAGCGGCAAGGCTGTGCGGTTTATCCGCTGCCCTGGCCCTTGCATGAAACTCCGCCCCTCGCTGCTCCTGCTCGTCGGCGCCCTCGCCGCGCCCGTCTTGCCCGCGCCCGCCAATGAACTGCGCCCGCTGCCGCTCACTCAGAACGGCGGCGCCTGGGATTCCGGCCATGTGCAGGGCATCGCGGTGGACAGGCGCGGTGGCTACATCTATTACTCGTTCACCCATCTGCTGGCCAAGTACGATTTCGACGGGCAACTAATCGGCACGCTCACCGGCTGGACCGGCCACCTTGGCGACCTGGATTTCAATACGGGCAATGGCAAGGTGTATGGCTCGCTGGAGTACAAGAAGGACGAGGCGTTCTATATCGCGGTGATCGATGTTGCCCGGATCGACCGCGTCGGCATGGATGCCAAGGACGTGGATATCCTGCGCACGGTGTACCTGCCGGAAGTGGTGGCCGACTACACCGCCGATGTGAATGGTGACGGCCGCTTCGATGGCGATGACGGCAAGTACCGCGGCAACGTGACCGCCTCACCGGACCACCGCTACGGTTGCTCGGGCATTGATGGGGTTTCGTTCGGCCCACGTTTTGGCCGCACCGACGGCCCATCGCTGCTCACGGTTGCCTATGGCATTTACGGCAACACCGAACGCAGCGACAACGATCACCAGGTGCTGCTGCAATACGACATCGGGACATGGGACAACCTTGCCCGGCCACTGGTCGAAAGCGCTCCCCACCACAGCGGACCGGACGCGGTGCATGGCAAGTATTTCGTACGCACCGGCAACACCCGCTATGGCGTGCAGAACCTGGCGTACGACAGCACGCTGCAGCGCTGGTTCATGGGCGTGTATGCCGGAGAGAAAGTCAGCTTCCCCAACTACCTGCTGTTTGCCGTGGATGCAGATACCACGCCCGTGCGTGGCGCGCTCGTCGGCGTACCGGGAAAAGCCGCCGGAAGCTGGGAACAGGGGCAATTGCTGGCACTCGCCGATGCCGGCCTGAAGGATTCGGCCAGCGGCGTTCGCGGCTGGAACCAGAAAGCAGATGTCGGGCTGCAGCCGGTTGGCGACGGCCTGTTCTATCTCGCGCGTGACTTCAAGGTGGAAGGAAAGCAAAGCGCGCAGCTGCAACTGATGCGCTGGACCGGCGATGCGGAGCAGCCGTTCGCCACGATGACATCGCCCGAATGAGCGCATCTTCCACCACGCGCTAAACCAACCCATCGCATCCTGCAGCGTCATCCCCGAGCCCGGGAAAGTGCAGCGCAGGCGCGCTATCGATGCGGCCGGCGCTGCACATGCCCCACTGCTTTGTGACGGCGAACATCATTGCGGCTTGAAGGCCATCAACGTCGCAATGTGCGCCACCGCAACAACACGCATGCGTATGCCATGCAAGGCGCTGCATGCGAAAAGACACACTACGAAATGCTGCTTCACAAGTGACTGCTTGCACGGGCAAAACGTAAAGGTTCTGTAATTGTCCGGACGTACTGTTGCGCCGCTTGCACGGCGGTACGTCAGCTGTGTGCGGTACTCCCACACTTCTCCGGAACAGATCCATGCTCGAACTGAAGAAACAGGCGCTGGTCAGCGCCATCCTTGCTGCGCTCTGCGTTTCACCTGTCGCCTTCGCACAGTCGTCCAGCGACACCGCCAGCGTCCAGAACATCGGCAATGGCAGCCTGCGTGGCCGCGTGCTCAACACCGCCACCGGCGACTACCTGCGCAATGCCGAAGTACGCATTGAAGGCAGCCGCAACGTTACCTACACGCAGGAAGGCGGCCACTTCCAGCTCAGCGGCATCCCGGCAGGCGAAGCAACGGTGCTGGTGAAATACACCGGCCTGCAGGAATTCCGCTCCACCGTCAGCATTGAATCCGGCACCACCGCAACGCTGGATGTCGCGCTGAAAGCGCCTTCCTATGTTGCCGGCAGCAGCGAGGCCACTGACCTGGACATGATCAAGGTCACCGCCTCGCGCGATGGCCAGGCCAGCGCCATCATGGAGCGGCGCGCGGCAATGAACGCCAAGAACGTGGTCGCCGCCGACAACTACGGCGCGCTGACGATGGGCGACGTGGGCGAGTTCATGAAATCCATGCCCGGCCTGTCGCTGGATTACACCGAAGTGGACGCCACTGCCGTGCGCATCGGCGGCCTGGACCCGAAGTACTCGACCTTCACCACCGATGGCGCGCGCATGGCCACGGCCACGTCGAACAACAACTCCGGCCGCCAGAACTCCTTCGAGCAGATGTCCATCACCGGCATCGAATCCATCGAGTTGAACCACACCCTCACCGCGGCGATGGAAGCCGATGCGCCGGGTGGCAACATCAACCTGCGCAGCAAGTACGCCTTCCAGCGCACCAAACGTGACCTGGTGTTCCAGCTGGGCGCGGTGGGCACATCCGATTCGACGTGGTCGAGCAAGTATTTCCCGGACGACAAGAAGCACTCCACGATCTACCCCTCCGGCCAGTTCGGCTTTGGTGATGTGTTCCTGGATGGCCGGTTCGGCGTGGAATTCAACGCCAGCTACAACGCCAACTACGTGCAGCAGGACCGCATCCAGACCGACTACGCCTACAAGCCGGACGGCAGCGCCATGCCCTACCGCGTGATGTGGCGCCCGGGCCCGAAGATGACCAGCCGCACCGCGGCCAACCTCAGCCTGGACTACCAGGTCACCGACAACCTGGTCGCCTCGCTGCGCAGCACCTACTCCATGTACGACGTGGAGTACTTCAACCAGTACACCTACCTGATCTTCGGAACCACCTCCAAGTCCGAAGCTGAGCCGGGCTCCACGCCCACCCACATCGTGGTCAACCCCAACGGCACCAACACGCGCCTGCACACGCAGTACTCGCACCGCTACGCCGGCACGCCGGCCTACCTCATCGCCCCCAAGCTCGAATACAAGGGTGAAAGCTGGGAAGCGGTGCTGCGCGGCAGCTACTCCGGCGCCGAGTTCAACTTCCGCGACAACAGCAAGGGCTTCTTCCAGCGCACTGACAGCTGGCTGACCGATATTGGTTTCGTGCTTGATCGCCCCTCGGAAAGCTCACACGCCTGGAACCTGGAACAGACCGCCGGCCGCCCGTGGAATGACCCGACCAATTTCAACCGCGACCACGCCATCGGCTACAACGTGCGCACTTCCGAATCCGATGCGGTCAATGACCAGTCCGGCATCAACCTCGACCTGAAGAAACACCTGACCTGGAACGACAACCCGCTCACCCTGATGGGCGGCGTGGGCAGCCGTCGCAACGACTGGCGCACCAATGAAGGCTCGTGGCAGCAATACAAGTACGTGGGCCCGAACGGCAGCCAGACCGACCCGTCGGCCACCATTCCGTGGACCGGCAACTACGACTTTGAAATCATCGGCACCGGCGCCGGCAACATGAACGAGCAGGGCTGGCGTGCCGACAGCAACTACGCCACCTACGACATCTTCAAGGAGCACCCGGAGTATTTCGTGGCCGATGTGGTCGGCAACCTCAAGCGTCGGCTGGACAACAACAAGCGCATCCAGGAAGACGTGGATGCGGCCTATATCGAAGCGGAAACCCGCATCGGCGATGCCCGCTTCGACCTGGGCCTGCGTTACGAGAAGACCAAGACCGCCGCACGCATCGCCGACGTTCGCCCGGCCAGCGAGGTCAAGGAAGCCGGGCTGGATCCCGGCACGGTGGAAGGCCTGATGTTCCAGTACAACAACGGGCGCTATGTCACTCGCCGTGGCGACTACGACGACTTCTTCCTCAGCGGTGGCATGAAGTACGACTTCAGCGACAAGCTGGTCGGCCAGTTGTCTTTCAGCCAGTCCATCCTGCGCCCGGACTACGGCAACCTGGGCGGCGTGGTGTCGGTGAACGAAGACACCATGATCGTCACCGTGCCCAATGCGCAGCTCAAGCCCGAGCATTCCACCAAGTACTACGCCAGCCTGCAGTACTACCTGGAGCCGTCAGGCATGCTTGGCCTGTCCTACTACAAGCTGGACATGGAGGACATGCAGGTCACCGGCATCAGCGTTGACCCGGCAAGCGTGGGTTTCAACCCGGGTGATTACGAAGGCTATACCTTCCGCAGTGCGCAGAACCTGCCGGGCACCAGCACCAACGAAGGCATGGTGCTGGAATACAACCAGCAGCTCACCTTCCTGCCCGGTGCGTTCAAGGGCCTGAGCCTGTACGGCTCGCTGACCCATGTGAACCCGGATGGCCCGCGTCAGAACATTCCCAAGGAAGCGGCCAACTGGGGCATCCGCTACAACTACGGGCGCTTTGACTTCCAAATCAACGGAAACTACCAGTCCAGCCACCGCATCAGCGCGCTGAGCAACACACCGACCACTGCCAACAACGGCGTTCTCTACCGCGCCTCGCGTGAGCTGTGGAACATCAGCGCCAGCTACAAACTCACCGACAACATCGACGTGATGCTGGCAGGCCGCAACATCTTCAACGAGCCGGAGATCATCTATTCCAACATCCCCAGCCGCGTGCAGATGTACACGGTGTATGGCTCGATGTGGAACTTCGGCATCCGCGGCCGCTTCTGATCCGACACCCCGCCGTAATCCAAGCCCCTCTCCCGCTTGCGTGAGAGGGGTTGGGGTGAGGGAGCGCTCCAAAAACGCATTGCCCGCCTCGCCCGCACCTTTCAACCCGCCAGGATTTCCGCCATGACCGTCAACATCGATCGCCGCCGACTCATCATCGGCGCCGGCCTCGGGCTCGGCGCACTGCTGCTTCCGGCCGGCAGGCTGCTCGCCGCCGAAGTGCTCAACGCCAAGGGCTTCACCCACAACGTCGCCAGCGGAGAACCCGGCGCCGAGTCGATGCTGCTCTGGACACGCTATGTGCCGTCCACCAATGCCGACGAAGTGCGCCTTCAGGCAGAAGTTGCACTGGACCCGGATTTCACCCGCGTTGTCGGCGGTGCCACGGTGCGCACAGGCGGCTACCGCGACTGGACTGCAAAGCTCACCGTCGACGGCCTGCAACCGGCCACCACGTACTGGTACCGCTTCATCGCGCCTGACGGCAGCCTCTCGCCGGTCGGGCGCACGCGCACCTTGCCGGCCGGCGATGTGGCCAGCTTCAAGCTCGGCCTGTTCTCCTGCGCCAACCTGCCCATCGGCTGGTTCAACGCCTATGCGCATGCGGCCGAGCGCGAGGACATGGACCTGTGGCTGCATGTGGGCGACTACATCTACGAGTACGGCATCGCCTCCTACAAGCCGCAGGACCGCATTGCAGAGCGCGAGGTGATGCCGGCACACGATCACGAGATGATCTCGCTGCTCGACTACCGCATGCGCCTGGCCTGTTACCGCGCCGATCCCGATCTGCAGAAACTGCACCAGAACGTGGCCATGGTGGCGCTGTGGGACGACCACGAGATCACCAACGACAGCTGGGAAGGTGGCGCGCAGAATCATCAACCGGACAAGGAAGGCGACTGGAGCATCCGCAAGGCCGCTGCGGTACAGGCGTATCGCGAATGGATGCCGGTTTCAGATGAGCCGTGGAAAGCCTACCCGCTGGGCAACCTCGCCACGCTGTACCGCACCGAGTCACGATTGATTGGCAGAACGCAGCCGGCCGACATCAAGCAGGCCTTCGCTGCCGGCACCGATGCCGCACTGGAAGCCTTCCGTGATGGCCCGTGGATGGACAGCTCGGCCACCATGCTCGGGCTGGAGCAGGAGAGCTGGCTGTACAATGCGATGAAGGACAACGCGCGCCGCAGCCACTGGCAACTGGTCGGCATGGGCACCATCCTCGGCCGCACCGTGATGCCCAAGGAAACCGTGGGCTGGTTGCGCCCGGAAGCCAGTGAGCGCAGCCGCCAGGCGTTCAAGGACAACGTGCGCGCCGCGCGGCTGGGCTTGCCGATGTGGATGGATCGCTGGGACGGCTATCCCGCCGCGCGCTCACGCCTGCTGCGTGCCGCGCAGCAGGCCGATGCCAACCTGGTGATGCTCTCCGGCGACAGCCACAACGCCTGGGCATTCGCGCTGGAAGAAGACGGCCAGCCCGCCGGCGTGGAATTCGCCGTGCAGGCGGTGACCTCCGGTGGCATCGAGGGCAGCATGGCCACCGACCCGCGCAACGTGGCAAACGCTTTCGTTGCAACCAACCCGGAAATCCGCTGGTGCGATACCTCGCAGCGCGGCTACGCGATGATCGAGATCACGCCGCAACGGGTTAGCGGCGAATGGGTGTTCCTGCAGGACATCAAGACGCGTAGCACCGCAGTTGCGGGTACGCACCGGATGAGCGTGGAGCGCGATCGGAAGGTGTTTGTGGGCTGAGGGTTGGGCGGCCCTCGTGGCCGGCTGTCAATTGCGGATCGGAACCTGCGCCGCTGTGGAAGCCGGGAAAACATGGATTCTCGCGGCCTGAAGCCCCTCTCCTGCAAACAGGAGAGGGGTTGGTCGCAACACACCACGCCAACACTGTGATTTGCCGACTGCCGGAATTTCCGCTTTCCGGCTATGCGATCTCTCGTTACCGGCAGCAGCCTTGGCAGATGCGTCTTCGCACGGAATTCTTCTGTATGCAGTCCGGCTTTGATTGCCGCCGCCTCACGCGACAAGCCACTTCCGGCCGGCATCAATGATGTCTCGCGTGTGCCCGACCAGCGCCGGATTTCCTGCCGCCGCCATCGCGCTTGTTCACCGTGGCCCAGGCAATTCGCTCGGCGTCCTTCCTTGATCGCCCTTGGTCACGCTCGCTGTGCATGATGTGCTCGGCCTGCCGTTTCTGCTTGTCCGTGTATGCATTTTTGTCACCGCGCGTCATCCCTATCCTCCGTCATGAATGCATACCCAAAGTAAGCAGCACGGCGTAAGCCGATGTCGAAGCAGCGTTGATTCCCGTCGCAATCAACCCAAACCGTGCATTCAGCACATCGCTTCATCTGGCGTTATGCAACTTGACCGGGGCGGCGTTCCGTCTGCTAACACCAAGGGCGCGCAGCGTTAACACCCGGCCTTCTAGGGTGAAGCTGAGTTCGTGGTATTGAACTCGCCCCCATCAACAGATGGAGAACCAACCATGAAGCACCCATACGTTCGTAACCTGCTCTTCGTTGCCGCACTTCTGCCAGCGTGTGCGCCCGTCGCGGTCGCCAGCACAATGGGCGCGCCGGCACAGGATGGCGGTTACGAAAAATCGGCAACCACCCGCTCCGAGCAACCGGGCAGCGACACCTGGATCACCACCAAGGTGAAAGCCGACCTGCTTGCCACCCAGGACGTGCCGGGCATGGAGTTGAAGGTTGAGACCGTCAATGGCGTCGTCTCCCTGAGCGGCAATGTCGCCACCCAGGCCGAAGCGGACCGTGCGGTTGCCGTGGCACGCAAGATCGAAGGCGTCACCCGCGTGGACAGCTCGGGCATTACTGTCGGCCATGACGCCCACGGGCACTGAACCGATCCGTATCTCTCCCGCCATGCCTCTGGCACGCCCGTGCCAGGGGCATGCGTACCCAGCCCCGGAAAAGGCACACTCCAATGGATACGCTCCACTTGTTTCTCGAAGGCCCTGGCCGCGAGACCATCGCCGTCACAGCACTGGACGATGGCACCTATGACGCGGCCCCCGGCACAGGCGAGGCAACGCGCCGCACCCTGGTTGACGACAACGGCAACATTGCCGAACAGACCGACAAGAACGGCTACCGCTATCAGTTCCGCGAACGCTTCGGCATCTGGTCGCTGATCGTCTCGGACTAGGCCGCCCGTTCCTGGTATCTGCTTCATCCTCGCGGCTTTCTGCGGCGTAGCGCCGCCGTCGCTCACGCAAGATGGCAAGGCCCCGCTTGGGGCCTTGCCTGTCTGCACCCAACCTTCAGTGTTTGGGATTCATCCGCTCTTTCTGCGACGCCTGCCTGTCCTGCATGTCCTTCTGGTGGCTGGGCTCGGTGCGCGACGCCTGACGCGCGGGGTTGGCCTTCTGCGCGTCATCCACACCCGGGCGCCCCGGCCGGTTCTGGTCCATCTTCTGCGGCGCATTGGGGTGTTGTTTACTGCCCATTTTCTGCCTCCACATCACGGCACACCGCCGCACCGCCAGCCTGCGCGGGCAACGGTTAGCCTCCCGTCGTCCGGCGTGTGCGTGCCCCGCACAAACATGACCGCGCAGCTGCTGCAGCTCATGACCGCCGGCCGTTCAGGCAATGGCCCACGCGCCGATGAACAGGCCCACACCAAACACCGCATGCGTTGCCACGCTCTGCGCGCGGGCACGCCAGGGCCGGGGAGTGCGGGAGGCGGCGATGCCTGCACCAAACGCCGGCTGGATCACGCACCACGGCACAAGCACGGTAACCACGCCAAACCACAGCGCCGGTGCCAACGTAGGCTGGTGAAACCAGCCGTCCCCTGTCACAGCCCACAACAACAGCGCAAACACGATGCCCAGCGCATAGTGCGCCACCCAACCCAACAGACGTTCGTGTGCCACTGCGGTGCTGCGCTGGATGGGCTGGTGCCACCAGCGTCCCTGCCCCATGTGCCCCAGCCAGCGGCCGACCAGCGCATAGTCCAGCGTCGGCAGGCCCATGCGCCGCAGCAGCAGTGCCCATCCGTCCATCACCAAGGTGGCGACGCTGCCAACCACCACGATCCGCATCGCCCATTCCAACGTCGTCATGGCGCTTCCCACTCCACTGGATTCCTGTTCTCATCCAGTCTGGTAGTTCAAGTCGACTTGAGGTCAAGCATGCAGGAGCTCGATATCGGCCAGGTCAGCCGCCAATCCGGCCTGCCCGCCTCCACGCTGCGCTATTACGAGGAACGCGGGCTCATTCGCCCGCTGGGCCGCAATGGCCTGCGCCGTGTCTACGATGCGGCGGTGATGCAACGCTTGGCCTTGATCGCGTTGGGCCGCGCTGCGGGGTTTTCGCTCGACGAGATCGCCGGCATGTTTGACGCCCGGGGCCAACTCACGGTGGACCGCCCCCAGCTGTTGCGCAAGGCCAATGATATCGAGCGGCACATCCTGCGCCTGCAGGCACTGCGCGATGGCTTGCGCCATGCGGCCCGCTGCAGGCAGGCCGATCATCTGCAATGCCCTACGTTCCAGCGCCTGATGCACTCCGCGCTGCGCCGGCAGGATCAACAGCGCGCCTGCGCGCCGCGCAAAAAGAAGGGGCCGGGGTAACGAAAGCATCGCCCCGGCCCCTTGCGGCTCCATCAAACCGCAATCACTTCACTCAACTGCCAAGCTCGATGCGGGCAACGCTTTCCTCGCTGCCCTTCGGATCAGCCTCGCCGTTCTTGATGCTCACATAGAGCACGTTGTTCTTCGCATCCAGCGCCAGGCTGTTGGGGTGCGTGGGCACCGACCAGCTTCCCACCTGCTGGTAGCTGTCGCTGTCATACGCGGTGACTGTGCCGGCCTGGCGATTGGTGACATACAGCCGCTTGCGGGGCGCATCGAGCAGGATTCCCAGCGGGCCGGCATCGGTCGCGATGCTGGCAAGCTCCTGTCCGGTGCCACGGTCGAGCACCAGCACCCGCTGCCCCGGGTGACGCGAGACAAAGCCCTCGATGCTGCTGCCCTGGTAGTTGCGGATCATCTCCAGCCCCTGGTCGGTGACAAACAAGCGGGCGCTTGAAGGATCCAGTGCAATGTTCATCGGCTGCTCGGCGCTGACGTTGAAGCGCTGCTCGACCTTGCCGCTGTCGGTACCCACAATGACAACCTCGCCACGCAGGTTGGACGTGAATACCCGCTTGCCGGCGGCATCCAACGCCAGCCCCGGCGCCTTGGCATTGCCCAGGCCGGCAATGGTGTCGAGCAGGGTCAAGGACTGCGTGTCCACCACGAACAACACGCTGCCTTCCTGCGAATGGCCGGTGACGTACAAGCGATGATTCGGCGCGTCCACCACCAGTTCGCGCAGGTCGTGGGTGTAATGCGACTTGCCATCCTTGCCGACCACCTTTTCCATCAGCTGCACCGTGCCGATGGCCTTGTTCTGCGCGGTATCCACCACCGTTACCGAGGTATCAACGGTATTGCCCACATAGAGCCGATGGTTGGCGTCGTCGAGCACCACACCAAAGGCCTTGCGCTCCAGCGGAATGCGCGTCTGCACGGCCAGCGTTGCCGGATCCAGACGCAACACCTGCGCAGGGCCGGCGTCATCGCCAAAGCCGCCGGAAGAGGCCACGAACACCGCGTTCTGCGACGGGCTGTACGCCAGTTCGTAAAGCCCCTTGGCAACGGCTTGACGCTGTACGTTGGCAGCAGCTGCGGCACTGGCGGTGGCCGGCGCGGCGGCGCCAGCCCCGGGTGCAACCAGCGCAAGGGAAACCGCCAACGCAAGCGCGGCGGAACGGGACACGAGAGATAGAGACATTGCGAGCATCCTTGATAGGGCACGAAGGGTGTGTCCTGGCTCGCTGGGCCGTTCTCGAACGGCAGGGCCTGCACCATCGCAGGCTGGCTTGCTGGTGGCGGCATGGTAAGCAAAACCGGGGTCAGAGTCGAATTGATCCCCCTGCAACCGCCCTACTGAGCATTCCCGCCGGCTGCCCGACGCAGCGCGAGGTTGTACAGCGTGGAGTACACCGCCGTGACCGACATGGGCACCGCGATGGTGCGGGCGATCTCCGGCGTGCCGGCCAGCCAGTGCACCAGGCTCAGCAAGGTCAGCGAGGACAGCACCGCAACCAGTGGCGGCAACCAGCCCCCGACGCGCCCCGGAAAGCGGGCCGACAACGCCTCAATCATGCGTTTGAGAAACAGTGTGATCAGCGCCGACAGCGTGCCCTGTACCAGGCCAGCCATCAGCGGCCGCGGCATCGGGTGCGCGATGTTGGCGAACGTCGCCCAGCTGCCCATGGCGACGAAGGCGACAGCCATGTGCAGCGCGCTGCTGCGGGTGGCATGTTGCGCCTGATTCATTTCATTCCCGGCAAACAGCGAACATCGGCATCGGCAAGCGGTGGTGCGTTCGGACTCATGGTCTACATACCCGTTACAAAAGTGTCGCCATCGTATCGCCCCTGGAACGCGTCGATCGACTTGCCGGTCATGCGCTGCACTTCGGCGTTCAGGGCACTGTATTCCGAGCCGCCACGCTTGTAAGCATGCAACCGCCCCAGCTGCCGCACCGGCGCCCTGCCCGCGCCGAACACCTGCCCCTGGTGATAGCCACCCACCAGCACCGCTGCCAGGTTCGCGCCCGGTTCAACGGTGAGCATCCAGTTCACCGGCTCGTACGCGCTCAGCACCAGGACAATGGGCTTGCTGGCGCGCCGCACGCTCACCTGCACCGATCCCGTGCGGCCTTGTGTACCCGCAACCTGCACCGCGTTGCCTGCCTCGTACACACCGATGGCGTCGATCACTGCACTGCGCGCCAGATCGGCCAGTGGGCCGCTGACCGATAGTGGCAGCGCTGCTGAAGCAGGCCGGCGCCCCACCTGCTGCGACTGCCCCTGCCTGGCCAGCAATGCACGCAACTCGGCCTCAGCGATTGCCGCATCCACGTCTCTACGCTCCTGCACAGACATTGCCTGCAGCCGGCTGAGTTCCTCCTGCAGCTGCCCTTGCTGCCGGGCACGCTCCGCGTTCCTGATCGCATCTTCCTCCTGCAACTGTTGCACCACCGCGGTGACATCCAACGGCAGTTGCGTTGGAATCTTATCCAGCACATTGATCTTGACGCCATCAATGATGCCGTTGCGCTGCAGCGATGGAATGAACACGAAGCGGCTGGAGGGCAAACCGCTCTGTTCAACCCGTGCCAGCGTGCGCTTCTCCAGCGAATAGACGTAATTCTCGGTTGAATAGGTGCTCGGCAAGCTCAGGTTGAGCAGCAGCAGATCCGGGTCCGGCATCGCCTTTGCGCTGCGCACCGCCAACGGCTGTAGCGGAAGCGTGCGCAGCTGACGCGATGCCACCAGCAACTGCCGCGTCTCGCTGCCCAGCATGATCACGTAGCTGCCATCCACTGCCACAACACCGCCCGGCCGATAGCCAGCGGCGTCCAGCGGCTGTTCGGACACAAGGCGAACCTTCCAGGCGCCAGCGTCCTTGCTCAGTTCGATCTCCGTGACCCGCTGCCGCGAGAGCAGCAGATAGCGCAGCGGCGCACCGGGAACACGCAACACATCGCGCAGATCTCTGCCCTCCACCGGGATCATCTGCCGCTCACCGGCGCTGAAATCAAGGAACACCGGCACGCGACGTTTACCCGTCTCGCTCGTCACGTCTTCAAGGAAGATGGCGCCGACATCGCCCACCCAATGAAACTGCGCCGGCCGCCCCTTGAGGCTGGCCAGCGTGTCGCCCGACTGCGCGTCAAGAATCTGTGTATCGCCTTGAGCGTCTGCCGCTGCCAGCAACCTCCCGTTGGAAGAAAGCGATGCATCGCCTCGCTGCGGGTCGGTCGTCTCATGCAGCACCACGCCGTTGCCGATATCGAGCAGCTGCCGTTTCCCTCTCACCTGCAACAGCGCTACCCCAGCGTGGCTTGCAAACAGTGCGCCCTGGATGGGATCGGCCGCCACGATGGTTGCAGGAGCCGCTGCAGGAATGGGTCGCAGCGGTGGCGACGCCAGCAATACGCCAATATGCTGCATGCCCAGCCAGTCGCGCAGCGCTTCGTCACTGCGCGCGAAGCACGCTTTGTCGGTCAAGGCTTCACGCACGGACGCCGCGTTTGAGAACAAGGATGCGGAGTAATCCCCTGCACATTCGGCGGCGCGCGCATCCAGTTTGGTCTTGTAGACGCGCTGCACCTCGTTGGCATCGCTTCCCAATGCCTGCATTTCGGCATCGAGTTTCTGCTTGCTTGCCAGCACCGCACTGCTCGGCGGCATGGCATCGGAAATTCGTTCCTCGTTGGACTTTCCGATGTTCCCGCACCCGCTCAAACCCATCGCGACCCACAGCACCGCCAAACCCTTTGAGACACGTTCCATGTCGTTCCCCGTTTGGACATCCCCTGGCCCGATATTGCCAGCGTCGCGATCTTAATACGGCTTCGGCTCGCCCGGGGGCCGGCCCCTGCGAGGCAGCGACCCGGCTTTGATCGCCCCCTGATCCGTACGACGTGCCAGCGCCCCGAGCGTAAGAGCAAACAGGCACCCGGCTCGACGCGCCGCGGCGGTTCGTGCATCTTGCAGGCACATTCCGCACTTGGATCTGCATGGACGCATCTTCCTCACCCGCTCGCTCCAACGCTGTACCGGCGCCGTTGCTGACGCTGGACTTCCCCGCGCTCAATCGCGCCCTTGACGCACATTCCGCCGCCATCGACGGCCCGTCGGCCGGCCCTTGGGAACGCCGCTCGCTGTACATAGGCATTGCTGGCGCCGCGCTGGGCATGCTGCTCGGCAGCACGCTTCCGGGAACGGCAGGCGTGGTTGGAGCGCTTGGCGGACTGGCAATCGAGGTCGGAGGACTGGTTACGTCATTGGTACTGCAGATCAAGCGCGATTGGCGCCACTTTCGTCACGCACGCAGCCAGCATGCCGAAGATGTTGAACGCGGCTTCATCCGCTACCAGCAGCTGGTGCAACGGGTGCGCGCCTTTCCGTTGGAACACCGACGCCAACGCCTGCACTACATCCAGGACAGGCGCACCACCATGCACGAGCGTCTTGGCCTGTTCACCGGCGGCATGGAGAAACTTGGAATACTGCCGCTCCTCGTGGCTGCGTATTTGCAGCTGAAAGACTGGCGTTGGGGTGATTGGAATGCCTTCTCCAACATCGGCCCGCTGCAAGCCACCTTCGCACTGCTCCTGTTAATTGCTTACGCGCTCTCCTGGCAACTGATTTACCTGCGTTTCCGGGTACAGGCCTACGAGGTGCTGCTCGCAGAGGCCAACCGGCAAGACACCGTCGAGCCGCAAGTTAGCCCACGCTGAGGCCAGGGTTCGCTGATCTCACACGCGGGCTACCTCACTCCACCAAATCCAGGAAGATCCGCATTCCCTCGAGCTCCGCTTCGCTTGATCTGCGGAACGCTGCATCACGCGGCGCCCGCCCTTCCACATAACCGAACTGAGAGTGCAGCTCGCCACCAACAACGCTGAGGTTGGCCCAGCCGATCACCTGGTCATGCCAGAGCAACGGCAGCGCGTAGTAGCCAAGTTTGCGTTTGGGCGCAGGCGTGTATGCCTCGAAACGATACGCCCACCCCCAGAACAACTCGAAACGCCGCCGGTCCCACACCACCGGGTCAAACGGCGTCAACAGCCGGACGGCATCATCCGGCTTCCAGCGTGCCGCGCGTGGGTTCTCATCCGCCGGCCAATACCAATCCACGCCCTCGACCCGCGCGGTGCCCAGGCGCTCACGGGCACGCTTCAGCGCTGCTGCGCGCAGCCCGGCCCATTGCGGTACGCCGCTGCGCAGGTGACCCAACAGCTGGCCGAGGCTGGCCGCCGGCAACGGGGCGTACTTGCGGATCACGATGTCGAGCAACGCATCCAGCCGTTCGTTCGCGTCTGCCTCGTCAACCGCCACCGCATCGCCATCGCGCAGCGCATAGACACGCGTTCCACCGTCCCTGCGCGCCACGCGCAGCATGCCCCGGTAGTGCATTCCATCAAGCAGCTGCGTGCTGGCGTTGGATGAGCCACCAAACCAGTTCGTGGTCTTGCCATGGGCGAAGTGCGCATCCACCTCGCGCGGATGCACCGCGCCACGCTCGGCAATGAATGCCCGTACTGCGTGCGCCTGCTTCCAGCGGGCCGGCGTCCACACCACGCGCGCCTCACGCGGGTGCATCAACGCATGGTGCTCGCGGGGCAGGAAACCGTAGTTGACGAAGAAATCCTCCTCCAACGCCAAACGCGGATAACGCTGCTCCAGCTCACCGGCCCGGTAGCCAACCACGCGATGGCGCAAGGTCAGATCCTGCGCCCGCGCCGGGGCACGAATGGGATCGGCCTGGACAAAACCCAGCTTGCCGATCGCCCGCATCAGCGTGGTCGGCTTGAACAGCGAGCGGGCGACGGCGTAGCGGCGGAGGTGGTTGAGGGTGAGGGGAGCGCTCATGGCGTCATGATGCACAAAAAGTGGGGCACGTTCGCTTGTCTACGCGTCTTTTTCGCGTACCGGATCGAAGGTTTCATCGCCAAAGACACTCGTCGGCAAAATGCCTTGATCGGCACACGTCCCATTTCCTTGCAGCATCAGAGAACTGAAGGAGCATCTGCTCCAGTGTCCCCCATACCGGCAACAATCGAATTTCGTCATGCTCCGCTCGACGCAATGACACCAGTTCATGGAAAGCATGATCTAGATCGCCGAAACCGCATTCGTAATTCCGCCAATGACGCTCATGCAAGGCAGGCAGCATGACTTGCTCGGGCACGAATTTTTCACCCCAGTCCAAACAAGCACGCAGTGCCGCATCAGCCTTGTCATCAACACCAGACAGCAACACGCTGCCGTAAGTCTTCCAATTTCCGGCATCCCGATATCGGTACTCCAGCACGGAGTAATCCACCGCTCTGGTCGTCATGATGGGCTCCACTCGCCAAGGAGCCATAAGGCTTGCCTGGCGCTGTCCCAAGGGCTGAGATAGGGGCCAAAAAACAGGATTGCCTGATATCCTTCGCCGAAAACGGGGAAGTCTGAATGGCCAAAGGCTAACTCACTGATTCCCTAATCTATAGCCATTAAGGGCAAAGCCAGAGCGTGCAACCACATGCTTCGGTCCACAGACACAAGCCCTGTACAGAAAAGTGCTCAATAGGAAGCGAGATGGCGGACGAACAGGCGGAAACCGGAAAACCGTGGACAGAGTCGGAAGTAACCGAGACCACATCTGCATACTTCCGCATGCTGCGAATGCAGGAGCTTGGCCAAAATTTCGTGAAAGCGCAGTTAGTTAGGCAACTTCAGCAGAGGATCCCTGCCCGCAACACCAAATCCATCGAGTACAAATTTCGCAACATTAGCGCAGTATTGAATACCCTCGGAGTTCAAGCTGTGGCTGGCTACAGGCCGTTGCCAAATGTCCAACACCGATTGATCGATATTGTCGCCGACATGCTCGCTTCGGACTCCCTCTTGGACGAAGCAGCAATCAGAAGCGTTGAGACGCCGGTCGAATTGTACGTTCCGCTAGATTTTTCTGACTTCGTTACACAAGTGCCGCGCCCAACCCACCATATCGGCGAGCAACAGGCGGCGTGGATCCAGAGCAAGCCGATCAAGCGAGACTACCTTGAGCGCGAATCGCGCAATCGTTCACTAGGACTTGCTGGAGAATTGCTCGTCATGGAGTACGAAGCCCGGCGCCTTTATGCCGAAGGCGCAAAGCAGTATGCCGATCAAATCGAGCATGCTTCCAATACTCAAGGTGACGGATTGGGCTATGACATTCGCTCTTTCGATACGGATGGCCGCGAGCGCTTCATTGAGGTTAAGACTACGGCTTATGGTGCCGAAACTCCTTTCTTCATAAGTCCAAATGAGATCAACTTTTCCACTGAAATGTCTGGTCAATTCCACCTCTATCGCCTTTTTTCTTTCCGCAAAAGGCCCAAGATGTTCGTCATGCCCGGGGCAGTGACTGAAAATTTCCAACTTGATCCGATTAGCTACCGTGCCACCCTGACAGGCAAGTGAAATTTCCTAGCACGACATCGAACAATCTGCCCCGCATAGCAAATCGCCTACTTCGGAGCTACGGAGAGTCCTGCGGCAACTCTAGCTCTCTCGCCGATCAAGTCTCGTGGGCTGCCATGCTCCTACCGTCGCTCCAGCTACACCTATCACGCACTAGTCTTCTCCCATGACTACCTCCCCCCACCGAGTCCAAGGCCTCAACAACGACGAGGTGCCCGCTGATTGGCCTCCCATCAGCGCGCACGAGATCGGCTGGCTGCGTGGGCGCTTCAGCGCGCTTGAGGGCACCAATTCCGTGCTCTGGCACAGCCCGCGCCCGATGTCGGCGGCGGCCATCGTGGAAGCGACGCACGGCAGCGTTTTCATCAAGCGCCATCACCACAATGTGCGCACCGCCGGCACGCTGGCGGAGGAACACCGTTTCATCGCGCATCTTGCCGATGCGGGTGTGCCGGTAGTCCAGGTGCTGCGGGATTGCACGGGCGCCACCGCCATCGCGCATGAGGGCTGGACCTACGAATTGCATGCCGTCGGCGAGGGGCTGGACCTGTACCGCGATGCGCCCTCCTGGACACCGCTCACCGATCTGGCCCAGGCACGTGAAGCCGGGCGCATGCTGGCCACGCTGCATTGCGCATCGGAAAGCTATGCCGCGCCACAACGTGATACCGAGATTCTGGTCGCGCGCGACGACCTGATCCGCGCCGATGATCCCATCGCGCTGCTGCAACGCGATTTCCCCACGCGCCCGGCCTTGATCGACTATCTGTCACAACGCCCGTGGCTGCAGGAACTCCAGCAGACCGTGCTGCCTTGGCACATGGGCCTGGCCGAGCGCCTGCGATCCGAGCCGCGCCTGTGGGCGCACAACGATTGGCATGTCTCCAACCTGCTCTGGCGCCGCGAAGGCAACACCATGCGCGTGGCCAGCGTGTTCGACTTTGGCCTGGCCTCGCCGACCAGCGCGTTGTTCGACCTGGCCACGGCCATCGAACGCAATGCCGTGGCCTGGCTGGAACTGGAACGCGGCATGGACGCCGTGCATGCAGATACCGCACTTGCATTGATCGCCGGTTACCGCGAGGTGCGGCCATTGTCCGCCGCCCAGGTGCATCTGCTGGCCGACCTGCTGCCGGTGGTGCACCTGGACTTTGCACTGTCCGAAGTGGAGTACTTCCACGGTGTAACCGGCTCTACCGCGGACGCGGACGTGGCGTATTACACGTTCCTGCTCGGCCATGCACGCTGGTTCCGCACTGCCGATGGGCAAGCGCTGCTCGCTGCCCTGCACGCCGCCGCCTGAACACGGGCGCGGGCAAATCCGTACCGTTTGTGGTCCAATACGCCCCTGAAGCGGGGGTGCCTGGTTGTTGCAGGCTGAGAGAGTCCCTTGGAACCTGACCCGGTTAGCACCGGCGTAGGGAGCTTTGAGCAGCAGGCACACCGCCTTCATGGTCGGTTGCGCGTGCGCGCCTTCGCTTCGTCTCCCCCACCGGCTGATGACGAACCGAATGAACCGCTGCTACCGAATCTCGTTGTTGACTGCTGCGCTGAGCGCGGCGTTGCCGCTGCATGCCAGCACCCTGGAAACCGAAGCTGCCGATCGCTCGCCGACCGAGCTGGCCGCCGTGCGCGTGCAGGCCAAGCAAGCAGCCGCGCACACCACCCAGTCCAACAGCTTCGGTCCCGGCGATTGGAAGAACACACCGGCTTCGATCACCGTGCTCGACCGCCAGCTGCTCGACAGCCGCCACGTGCGCACGCTGTCCGAGCTTGCGCGCAACGATGCCTCACTGGGCGACAGCTACGCGCCGGAAGGCTACTACCAGAACATCGCCATCCGCGGCTTCGCCCTGGACACCGCCACCGGCTACCGCTTCAACGGTTTGACCATCGCTGGCGAGCAGCGCCTTGCGCTGGAGAACGTGCAGCAGGTTGAAATCCTCAAGGGCGAGGCCGGCCTGGCCGCCGGCGTCATCGCCCCGGGCGGCGTCATCAACTACGTGGGCAAGCGCCCGGCCGAAGTGCGCAGCGTCAGCTTCGCCACCGATTCGGAAGGCACGCGTTATGCCGCCATGGATGTGGGCCACTGGATCACACCGCGCATCGGCGTGCGCTTCAATGCCGCATGGGACAACACCCACAGCTATGTCGATCACGCCGATGGCCGCCGCAACTTCTACTCACTGGCGACCGACTGGTTGATCGGCGAGCGCGGCAAGCTGGAAGTGGATGCCAACTACCAGACCAGCGCACAGCGCTCGGTCTCCGGCTACCAGTTGCTGGGCGCCACCGCGCTGCCGCGCAATGTGGACCGCAAGCACATGCTCGGCTACCAGGCCTGGCAGCAGCCGGTTGGCATCGACAGCACCAACATCAGCGCGCTGCATACTTTTGATTTCAACAGTGCGTGGCAGTCGCGCGTGTCGGCCAGCTACAGCCGTTCGGTCATCGACGACAACGTCGCCTTCGCCTATGGCTGCTACTACGCGGCCGAATGCGCCGACGGCAGCGTGCCGGGCAACTACTTCGCGCCCAACGGCGACTACGACATCTACGACTACCGCAGCCCCGACGATACGCGCCGCAACCAGCAACTGCGCGCCGAGCTGCGTGGCCGCTTCAACACCGGCAGCATCGAGCACCAGTTGACGGTTGGCGCAGACTACTTCGACCGCACCGTGGACAAGCGCCGCAACGTCAACGAATACGTTGGCACCGCCAACATCCACGACACGCACGTGCCGCAGTTCATGCCCTCGCCGCTGCTGCCCGGTCCGTCCGTGCGCCGTTTGGACAGCGAACAAAAGTCGCTGTTCGTGCTCGACCGCATGCACCTTGCCGAGGACTGGCAATGGCTTGCCGGTGGCCGTTTCGTGCGCCTGGACGAACGCACCTTCGACAAGCGCGGCAATCCCGAGCGCGACAGCAAGCTGTCGCGGTTCCTGCCGCAGACGGCGCTGATCTGGAGTGCCACCGACGAAATCAACCTGTACGCCAGCTACGCACAGGGCATTTCGCTTGGCCAGGAAGCCCCGTTCTGGACCACCAATGAAGGCAGCTTCCTGCCCGCCGTGCGCTCGCGCCAACTTGAGGTTGGCAGCAAGTACGCACCGTCGGACGCGCTGACGCTGAGTGCGGCGCTGTTCCGCATCAGCCAGCCGTTCCAATACGCCAAGCCGGACAACAGTGCCTACGGCTACTCCTTCGTGCAGCAGGGCCAGCAGAATCACATCGGCCTGGAACTGAGTGCGCAGGGCCGCGTCACCGAGAACCTGCAGCTGACCGCCAGCGCCAGCGCGCTGCGTGCGCGTGCACGCAACACCGGCACGCCGGCTTACGAAGGTCATCCATTGATCAACGTGCCGACCACGCGCGCCAGCCTGCATGCCGACTACCAACTGCCGTTCATTGCAGGACTGGGCCTCACTGGCGGCTGGCGTTACGCCTCATCCAACGTCGCCACTGCCGACGGCCGCGTGCGTGCACCGAGCTACAACGTGGTGGATGCGGGCCTGCGCTTCCAGCACCAGGTACGCGAGCATGCGGTGAACTGGAACCTGTCGGTGGACAATGTGTTCAACCGTTTCTACTGGCGCGACACCGGCAGCAGCTCCGGTGACTACTACCTGTTCCCGGGTGCCCCGCGCCAGGCGCGCCTGTCGGTCACCATCGCGCTATGAACCCGGCCGTTCTGGAATGGTCGGCCGTCATCGCCAGCGCCTTGGGCGTCTGGCTGATGGCGCAGCGGCGGATGCTGGCCTGGCCGGTCGGGTTGATCTCGGTCGGCCTGTACGCGTTGGTATTCGCCGAAGCCCGGCTGTATTCGGACACGCTGCTGCAGTGTGCCTTCGCCGGTTTCCTGTTCTACGGCTGGCTCAACTGGCGCAAACAGGCACAGGCCGAAGGCCGCATCATCATCACGCCCTTGCCCGCCCGCCAGTGGACACGCGAGCTGGGCATCGGCATCGCCTTTGGCATCACCCTGGGCGCGGCCATGCACAGCTGGACCAACGCCGCCCTGCCCTGGCTGGACGCCATGCTCGCCGCACTCAGCCTGGTCGCACAGTGGTGGCAGGCCCGGCGCCACGCCGCCGCATGGTGGCTGTGGATCGCCGTCGATGTGGTCTATGTGGGCATGTACGCGGTGAAATCGCTGCACGCCACTGCCGGCCTGTATCTCGTTTTCCTGGTGCTGGCGGCGATGGGCCTGCGCGCATGGAAGCGCGAAGAAAGCCGGGGGCAGCGTCAGGCTTCCTCGCTCGCCTGACGGTGCAGGCATCACCTTTGTGAGCCTTGTCGGTTCCAGCCCCCGGCAATTGAACCGACAAGGCGTCACGCCAGCTGCTCAGGAAAGTGCAGCTTCCACTCCTGCTTTGGGCTGGCCACCCGCCGTGCGGCTGTCCGTTGCCGGCAGCGCCCATTCCACCCGATTGCGCCCTGCCTTCTTGCCGCGATAAAGCGCTGCGTCCGCCGCCTGCATGGCCCGATCCAGCGACTGGTCATCTGCAAAATTGCCGGAAATACCCACGGTCACCGTGCAACGCAACGCTTCGTCGTGCGGCCCCTGCAACATGACTTTCTGCTCGATGGTGCTGCGCACGCGCTCGGCCACACGCAACGCCACTGCGTCATCGGCACGCATGCAGATTGCAGCAAACTCCTCGCCGCCCAGCCGGCACACCAGGTCATCCTTGCGCACCGCGCCGCGCAGCGCCTCGGCAACACCACAGAGCACCACATCGCCCACATGGTGGCCGTAGTTGTCGTTGATGCGCTTGAAGTTGTCGACATCGATCAGCAGCAAACGCGCCTTTACGTTGGGATTCCGGAAAAGAGTGCCCAGCGCCTCGGTCAAACCACGGCGATTGAGCAACTGCGTCAACGGATCGCGTGCTGCCATGCCGCGCAACGCATCGGTCAGCCGGCGCAGCACCAGCCACACGATGGACGGCGGAAGAATGGTCGCCAGTGAGCACATGTAGACGTAGAAGATCATCTGGAACTGGCCATCCATGCTCAACGCCGCCAGCCCGCCGCTCAACAACTTGGTGAGCTTGATGATGTTCAGCACGCTGATGCCGCTGATCAACACCGCGAACAACAGCACCTCGCCACGCAGATCCCGTGCGAACGTGCGCGCGCCGTACAACAGCACCAGCACCATGACCACGAAGGACAACGCGCAGGTGGCCGCGAGCATGGCATAGCGCGCCACCGGGCCCCACAGCCATTCCACCAGCACCTGTGCGACGGCATAACCCACGGCCACGCCGATCAACGGCCACAGCAGCGGCGTCGCGCGACCGAAGAAGCGCGCCCCGCCCACGCAATACGCCAGCAGCGAACAAAGCGTGAGCGAGTGATTGATCACACTCATCCAACTCCACCCCGCCGGGCCTTCCAGCAACTGCAGCACGTACGCCATGCCCAGCGTGAGATTGCCCACCGCAAATGCATCCATGCCCATCTTCTCGCCATGCAACCGCCGGCTGATGAGCAGGAACATCACCGTGAAACTGAGCAGGTAGACACACAACATGCCTACGAGAAGGGTCGCGATCATCAGGAATCGAAGATTGGAGCGGAGCAGAAGCGGAATGGCCCAGGCACTGCCAACCGTACTGAAGCAACGGAATATGGCGGAGGCCAGGCGGACGGCGAGAGTGCTGCGAGGCGCGTATCGTACCCAATCCGGCCGCGTAAACGGCCCCGCAGCATTCAACTATCGGGCGCCCCGCAACTCTTACGATCAAGCGAAGTAGGCCGGGGTCAGAGCCGGGTTCCCAGCCCCAAGCGCCGACTCCTCGGTTCGCCGTTACTGCCCGGGCACTTCAACTCCAACGCTGTAATGACCCACTGAAAACCTGCCCAGGTGTTGGTTTACCTGGCAGAGCCAGCGATAAGCGAGAGGATGCAAAAAGCGATCAAGTGCTGGACCGCTCGGCGCTGGTCGGCGTTGGTCCTTGAGATCATCCCGGGCAAGATGTTCGTGGCCGTTGCCAGTCGTCAGTTCAAGCTGCCCCGGCATGGATCGAGCGTTGGGCCGAGGATGGCAAGCGCGGCATGGAGAACGCCCCCGGGCCAAGCCTCAGAACAGGCGCGAGCAGTACGAGCGCCAGCACAAGGACCTGCAGCAGGTCTGCACAGAAACGATGCTGGAAGTCCGCGCGCGACAAACATAACCAACGTCATGCCCATCGATCAGCGAGAGCTTGGCGCGCACCTGCTCCGTGCTGATGGTCTTTCCGCGGACGCAGCTCGCTGCCTGGGCGAGGCTTCGCTTCCGTTGCTGAAACTCGGCAGTGGACTGACTGGCAAAGCCGGCGGACCGTTTTCCTGCGGCGTAGTCGTCAAAGACAACATCGGTCATCCGCCTTCCACGCCGCGCCCAACTGCAGGGACGTGAACCTGGGCAAGCACAAGTTGACCTGCGCCCTGAAGATCAATGCCCGTCCCCTCCGAAGCTGCAGCGCCCGGCGGCACCGCGATGCCGCTCTCGGTCAGCAGCGTTGCCCGCGTAATTGCCATGTAACGCAGGTCGTAGGCAACACGGGAACGATTTTCAAAAACAGATACCAGGCCTTTGGCCAAGCTCCGCAGGAACTCGAAATCAGACGCATCGCCATTGAGTTTTCGCTTCAGCTCCAGCACCGAATCCAGAACCCGATCCCGGCCCAGATCAAGCGTGAACACGCGCTCACGGCGGCCAGCCAAGAGCACCTGCAGGTCGGCACCCACACACCCGATACCGGCTATCCGCTCGTCACCACGATAGATCGCATAGCGATACTCGTTGTGGCTGGGATCTTCCGGTGGTGAAGCAGGCACCATCTGTGGCTGCGGGATCCACAACCCGTTGCTGTTGTCGACCGCCGAATCCAGATGGGGCTCAAAGTTCAAGAGCATTGCCGGAGTCTCGCAGATGATGGTTTACAGGTAGGGAGAAGTTACCGCACGCAGTGCCGACTCGCCGGGATGAAGAGGCCAAAACGTTCATGCGCGTGGGAGTGACTGCCCACAAGCAAAGCGCGCGACATTCTGCAAAAGCAGGAGTTCATCGTCATCGTCGGCAAGCTGGCGCTTGAGCACGAGTATGCCTTCGGGTGCAGCTGCACCACCAACATCAATCCTCGATGTCCCCCGCCGGCCTTCACCCACCGCTCGCTTGGCGTCACAACCAAGCGCGGCCAATCCATGTATGCGCTGGTCGCCAAGGTAAACCGGGAGCTGGACCCGGTGGAGGAAGAAACGTCACCCCGCTGCATGCGCCGCATGCGGATTCCGAGTCCCGTCAGCCGATCAATCACCGCGCGTTGCGGAATTCAGAATTCAGCACCATGCCGGACTACCTCGCTGTTCTGGCAAACGAGGCGTCCAGGGACAATTTCAACAACCACGTCCTCAGCCGACATCGGTGACCGCACCGCAATGGCGCGGCTCGTCGCCAGTTGCAAGCCGGGTGCAGACCGTCGCCGGTAAACACCCTCGCACTGTCGTGTCCACTGCCAGGAAAACGTGGAACGGCGAGCCGCGACGACACTGCTCACCCAGCGCTTCAATGCCAGCGGGAAGGACTGGTTTCAGGAATGCCAGGACCTTCCCAACCGCCCGAATCCTCCGCCTGCGGGCAGATGGTCAGGTACTCCTGGAACGACTTGGTGTCGTCATTCGTCCAGTTCTTTCCGTAAGGATTGACCGGCTTGCAATGCGGCATGAACATGAACTGCCCGGTGTAGTTGTACATGGGTATCCAGCAAGGGTCTGGATTCTTTTTTGGATCCTGTCCCTTGGTGCAGAACAGGAACGGATCGCCGTCACGGTAGCTCAAGCCGTTGCCGGACTGCGCTGCCGCGCCGAAGCTGAGCAGCATCAACGCCATCGAACCGATCTTGAACATTGTCTTCATGGGATTCCTTCGTCAGCGCGTCCAATCGCGCCGCTTCCATCTGCTGCGGTGGTGGTCAAGTGAAGCGCCGACAGTGCGGCCGTTGCGCCTTGCCGGTGCAGTGCATGCACCGGCAAGGCCTTTCCAATCCCTGCCAACAGCGTGTCGGCAAGGACGAACTCAACGCTGCGGATCGTTGCTGGCCTTGGCCGGATCCTGGCTGGCCTGCTGCGCCTGCTGGACTTGCTGGCCCTGCTGCACCTGCTTGTCCCATTGGTTCTTGAGCGAGGAAGCGTAGTCCTCGATCGTCTTCTGGATGCCGGCCACGTCCGCATTGCGCGCGGCGCTCAACATCCGGTCGACGAAGGAAGACTGCCCTTCACCGCCTTGTTGCTGGCCATGCGTGGATGCAGCCCCTGCGCGCAGCTGCTGGTTCATCGCCTCGCGCGATTCCTTGCCGAACGCACCGTCCACGCCGATGCCGCGATCCTGCTGGAAGCTGCGCAGGGCGTGCTCGGTCTGCGGGCCAAACATGCCACTGCGGGTTTCCAGCGGCTTGCCATCGGCGCCCTTGTAGCCCAGTTGATTGAGCTGTTCCTGCAAGGCCTTCACCTCGCTGCCAGTGGCGCCGGAACGCAGCACGCCATTGCTTGCCGGCGCCGCGCGGCTGGCTTCGCCATTGCCACGCTCTGCGGCACGCAGCTCCGGCAACGGATCGATCTTGCGACCGTCACGCCACAACTCGAAATGCAGATGGGTATCGCCCTTGGCCGGCGTATTGCCGGTGCGTCCCATCGTGCCAATCTGCTCACCCGCTTCCACGCGCGCACCGTTGCGCACCGAGAACCCATCCAGATGGAAGTACTTGGTGACCGAACCATCATCGTGAGTGATGCGTACCGTATTGCCTGCAGCACCATTGTTCGGCGACACGGTTACCTTGCCGCCGGCAAAGGCCACTACCGGGTCACCTACGTTGCCCTGGATATCGATACCACCATGGGTGCGGCCACCACTGCGTGCGGTACCGAACTCCCCGTGGCCCTCACGCGGCTTGTCGGCGCGGTTGATCTGGTCGTTGCCAGGGGTGGGCCAGGCGGTGCCGCCATTGGCGCGTGCCTGCGGTTCGGCCGGCTGGTTGCGTTCGTTGGCCGGGCGCGCCTGCTGGGCCGCGATGGCTTCACGGGTGTGTGCGTCCGCCTTGCCACTGGGCTCCAGGCCATTGGCCTGCTGGAAGCTCCTGACCGCCTCGGCCGTGCGCTGGCCGTAGATGGCGCTGTTGGTTTCCAGGGTGCCGCCCTGGGCATCGCGGAAGCCCAGCTGGTTCAAGGACTCCTGCAAGGCACGCACGTCATTGCCGCGCTCACCGCGCTGCAGTACGCCATCGGCCAGCGGGTCACGCTGACCCGGCAACGCCGCACTTGCAGTGATGCCACGGTCAGGGATCGAGATGGCTGCGTACTTGCCGCTCCAGTACTGGGTGAACGAGGTCGCCAGATCCCGGTCATTCATGCCGCGGACCGTGTTGTAGGGCTGCCCGGTTACCTGCTCGAAATCACGCGAGCTGATGTTGCCCAGGATATTGCGGCGGGTACTGTCCAGCGAAAAATTGCCGGTGGCGATAGCACTCTGGATGGACCCATAGCCGGCAGCGCCCTGCTGGTGTGCCAGGTACATATCCAGGCCGTTGGGGCTCTCGGCACCGGACAGGAACGGCCGCCCGCTGCGTTCGTGGCGTGACTCGATGTCGCTGCGGTTGAGCCCATACAGCTTGGCCGCTGCTTCGGTATTGGCCGCCGGATCGAACTCGCGGCCGGTCAGGTCATAGGCCTTGGCGGTACCGGGGATGAACTGGAACAAGCCCTTCGCCTGGCTGCCTTCGTTGTAGGCATTGGGGTTGAACTTGCCGCCGGTTTCAATATAGGCAAACCGCAGGAAATCCTCGCGCGGAATGTTGCTGCGCTCGGCCTGCCGTTCAATGATGTCGAGTACAGCGTCTCTGTCGTGTTGCTTGGCCATCGTTGGCTCCTCAGGTGAAGTGCGGCCGCGGCGGGCCGCAGGACGTCAACCGGACTCAATCCTTGAGTCATTTACAGAGCGGTCAACTCGAAAGGGATGTCAGGGCCGGTAGCGCCCTTCCTTCGTGTCGAAGGCGTAAGTTACCGCATCTTCCGGGCCCAGGTCGCGGGTTTTTTCGGGGCCGGAGATTTCCTTGCCTGCCGGTGTGATCTTCACGTTGGGCAGACCTGTCTGACCAGGCGCCTCGAAAGACAAGGCACCCGTGCTGACTGCACACGGCATGATCTTGTTGTCGTCGCAGGCCGCCGAGTTGTCACTGCCCGCCACCACCGAACCCAGGTAGCCCCACTTGCGGAAGGACAGGTCATCGACGTTGTCCGGATCAAACAGGAACAAGGCATACAACGACTGTGCAACACCGTTGTCGAAGCTGCGGGTGGGCAGTGCCAACAGCAGGCGGCCGTCGGCGATTTCCTGCGACAGTGGCTTGCGCGTTTCATCGATCGCGTCGGCCTGGTCATTGTGGCCAAACTCACCAACGTAACCGTCGGTATCCACCTGCGACCAGATTGGCTTGCCTGCCTCTTCCGCCTTGACGAACGTCGCCTGCGCAATGGCCACATGGCCGGGCTCCATCATTCCGCCATCGGACTCTGCGTTGTCCTCACCTTCGGTGCTGGTGGCAAAACCTGTGAAGTACTGGCGCCCCTTCAGCGTGAACGGGTAGCCATACCAGTAGGTCACCATCGCCCCGCTATCAATCTTGTAGCTGACGGCGCCGTCACCATCACGTTGATAGATGACATAAAGAACGCTGTCGGGGGATGGCGCTTTGAGATCGGTCATGCCTGAGTCCTTTGTCTGATCTGCAGCAGCCGGGGCGCCCTCCGCCGCCACGGCCTTTGCTGCCTCGGTATTGCCTTGTTGACTGCAGCCGGCCAGTGCCAATGCCAGCAGTACAGCCATCCTCGTCGTTGAATGTTTCATGCAAACACCTCAAGGCATCGTGAAAACAAATGGCGGCAGCGGTCGTTGCGGGTCATCCGTGACGCGCCATTTCCTGCTGCTGTGCCTCATGCTGACGTGCCCCCTGCTGCGCGGCTGCCTCGCGTTGTGACAGCAACTGCGCATGCTGGTCGGCTCGTACCTGCCACTCCTGCCCCGCCGGCGAAGCCTGCAAGGCTTCAGTGGCCGCACGCAGGCCATCCGGGCTGCCGCTGCGGGCCGCTTCCAGCAGGCTCGCCACATGGGCCTGTTGCGAATCCGCTGCCACGCCACGCGCGTCCAGCATGGCCGCCTTGTCTTGAGCACCCTTGGCCGGTGCATCCTGGAACTGGTTGCTGCGGCTTTCACGCAGCAGCTCCTCGCGCGCCGCCGGTGCACCTGCCGGATCACGGTCACTGAAATAGTCGATACCATCGCGCACCCAACCGACCGGGCCGCGTGCGCCAATGGTGACCGCACGCCGCAACGACTGCACGTCGCCCCGGTAATTTTCGATCATCGGTGCGTTGTCCTGGGCACGCTGCAATGCCGCTGGGTCCTGCAGCACAGAAACGTCCGGCTGCCCCTTGCCATCCAAGGGCAGGAAGTTGTGCATGCTGTGCGACCCCATCGAGCGCCCTGCAGCGACAACCGCCAGATCCGGCGTGATCGCGTCAACGAAACGGTTGTTGAAGTAACCCGATTGGTTGAGAACCGACATCTCCTTCTCGGTGGCGTAAACACGCACGTCACCATACTGGGGACTGGCCGCGCTCACCGCATCGTTCGCCATCACATGGTTCAACACCTTCCCGTTCGGGCCCGGCGGGATCTTCAAGTCCAGGCTGGCCGCACCATAGGCGTTGAAGGTTTCGCCCTGCAGGTCGAAGTGATGCGCCGATACCTGTGCCAGCGTGCCACCCAGCGAATGCCCGGTGACCGTGACCTGGGGAGCTTCCATGCCCGGCCGTTCACCAATGGTCTTGGAATACTCCAGCGCACGCCGGGTCAAGGCGATGGCATCTTCGGCCTGCGGGTTGGTGCGCCGGGTGACCATGGAACCGTCTGCGATGACACCATCCTTCCAGATCTCCTCGGTACCACGATGCGCGACGACGATCTCACCGTCGCTCAACCGCTCGTAGATCATCCCCTGGTAGCCGGTCTTCGGGTTATTAACGTATTCGAGCACCTTGAAATTGCCACTGGGCGAAAGCTCGACCTTGGTCGGATCCGCCGGCCCTTCGCGGTAGTACGCGTAATAGGAGTCGCCCGCCAGCTCGGCATAGTCCTGGGAGGTGGGCCTGCTCATGAGGCGATCTCCCTGGCGCTGAGCGTGATGCTGAAGAACTCAGCGCGCTTGTCCTGGGGAACCTTGTCCAGGCTTGCATCGCCGAGATCGCGGAACCCGTCCATCTTCGCGCGCGGGTAATAGCCCGACCAGAAATAACGGGTCTCGTGTCCCTGCGCCCTTACCTTTTCAGCGAGCAGGCCGAATACGAACAAAGTATTGGCGGCATCATCCGAAGCCCGCAGTGCAACGCGCGCTTCGGACAGCCCCCAGCGGCAGACTGCACGGCCGAAATAGGCCTCATCCACGATCTGATCGAGATGGATGACACCTGCATATTCAGTATCTGAAATCTTCTTGAGCGCGATCGGCTCATTGCTGGTGATGCGAGGAATGGCGCCATTGAGCGGATCGATAACCCCACACTCGCCGGGGTTCTCAACATCAAACTGCGCGGTACCAAGCAGGACATCGAAGTCGCCCGGCGCATTGTCAAGCTTCATCCGGATTTCGTAGGCCTGTGTGGGGTTGCCGTTGAGCTTGCGCGGCGGCGCGTCCTGCTGTGCGGCTTGAGGGGATGCAGTCATGGGAGCTTCGCTTCTGTTCTGCCTGTTGTTGCAGGCGGCAATGGGGACCAACACGGCGCAGGCCAGACCGGCCAAGGCCAACCGTGAAAAAAGGCTACGGGGTGCAACATCAATACTTGGCATGAACGGGGTTCCGTGTTTCGGACAAGTGTTGGCTGCCCAGGGTGATCGCCCCGCGTGCAACCAGGTGAAGCGAAGACCGGGCACACCCCTTGCCTGGCTTCCTGCACAAATCGATTGAGGTGCTGACCCTGTGCAGGCCAGACAGCACCGGGCACAACACAACCTCGCCGGAACCGGATTCCGTCGAGCGCACTACATCAAGGTTGTGGGGTGACAGGTTGTTCTCTGGCATATCCATACGCAGCGTCATCGTGTGGTCGATGCAATCGCAGGCAGCGCACTGGCCACCCTTCCTTCATCGCGCACACCCCTTGCGCGATCCTGCTGGCTCGAACTGGAAACCACCCCGAGGGCAATGCAACCAGCACGGGCCAAAACTAACATCCAATTGCAAGAAGTTGAACCCTTACGCAGATGTAGTTGTAACTCCTCACGCAACCCTAACAAGCACAACGCAACAAGATGACTGCAGGCCTGCACAGCGGCCTATTGAACAGTGCAGCGTTGCTGCGGGAAGCGGTTTTTTCCATCCATCCCAAAGGCATTGAATGGCCACAGCGCGCTGCTCCCACGTGTCGCATCTACAGAACGCAATCATCGACCCGCAATGGCGCAGCCTTCCTGGATAATGACGCAGCCCTGACCGCACTCTTTCAAGGCGTCCCGGCGCAGCTTCCTCATCCCTCGATTCCCGGTTGCCACACCCGTGGTCACCGGGTGACCACCGGCGACATCCACCACTGCGATATCTGAAGCGATCGCCATGCAGGCGTTACTGAAGACCCCCAATATCTCGCACCCAACGGCGCCCTTCGCTTCGCAGGAGCGCATGGCAAAGTCAGTTGCAGCCTGCTCGCTCGGAGCATCCAGGATCCACCCCATCAACCCGCGATCTCCTACGGCCAGAGCGCCCCATTGCTGGACACCACGCCCGCGGACAGTATCGCCAACCCCGTGTGCAGGAAGATAGACGCTGTTATAGGCAGAAGACCCTGGTTGCTGGGCCATGGCTGCGCTGGAAAAAAGAGCAGTCACAAGGCCAGTAAAAAGAACCACCGAACGCATCTTCATCTCAGCACCTCCTGCAAGCAGCACATTGAGCAACGCAGAACCACGATCGACACCGTTCCGGAAAATCATCCACGCTTGGATCCTGTCACTTCCGTTGTTTTAGTTGTGCTGGTTGGCGGCATGTCGAAATCCTGCTTGAAATCGGACTTCTGGCCCGTGCTGTTCCGGCCCACGTTGCCGAAGCTGGAGTTGGCGACAAACTGGCCCAGGGTGCCATTGAAGAACATCGCAGCCATCGGCGGGGTCATCACCATCAGTACGGACATGAGCAATCCTATGCCGCCTTGCTGGATGGCCGATGAACTCAAGCCTGCGCCGTAGCCGTTGCCATCCCCGGTTGAGTTTGCAATATACGCACCGATCATCGCCGCAGCCGAAAGCGCGACAAGTTTTGTGGCAAGCGAAACCATGAATGCCAGCACACCCATCGAGAACATGGTGCCAATGCCATACATCAACCAGCGCTTGAAGAGATCCTTGGTCTGATCAAACAGCAGGCAGAGGATGAATATCGGGCCAAAGCCCACGAACAACACCATCGCCAGCTTGTACAGCAACAGCATTGCCCCGCCGATGACTGATGGCCCCGCGATGCCGATGCCGGTAAGGCTGGCGATCTGCCGCTGGTCGGCCTGATTCTGTTCGTTGTCAGCCACCGGCAGCGCATCAACCAGGGCAAAGATGAAACCCATCATCTTCAGGTTTTCATCGATCGAATCCTCGACCTTGTCATCATTCCCGGTGACAACCTGGTGCACTTCCTCAGGCATCGTCTCGCTCAGGAACTTGGTGACGTTGCCGCCGGCAAATGACATGGAGGTCGCCGCGAGCACGATGAGGAAGCCACGCAACGACCCCACGACCAGGCCCATCAATGATTCCCGGCTACGCCCGGTCACGATCAGGAACCCTTGCGAAAGCACCCACAGCGTCAGCAGGGTCAGCGACATGCCACTGACCCAGCGCATGGTCCGCCCCAGCATTGCCACCTGGAACGCATCAACCTGACTGTTGATCCACTCGAATATTGCTGCGAAGAAGGCCCATTGGATGAACCCGCTCAGATCGAAACCGGCGATGAACATGAAACGACTCCTAGTTCCTTCAGATGCCAGGCAGGGCGCCATTGCCCTTCAGAGCGTTCCGGGTCAAGGCCGAGCGTGAATTCTGCAGATGCGAAACACGGGCCTGGTATGCCGCCATGTAGGTCTGGTAGCGGTCGCGATCATTGTCCATGAGCGCGGTAAGGGCCAACACCTCGTTCGTGTTGTACTCGATATTTGCGTAGTCTTCGGCAGACAGGCTGCGACGGCGGTCTTCAAGCTGCTTGAGCCGGTCATAGTTCTGCTTGGATCGCTCAAACATCCGCAACGAAAACTGATACTGCGCCAACTCGGTCCTTGCCAGTTCCAGGCACAATGTCTGCTGTTGCGTGCCCAGCGTTGTTGGCGCTCCAGTCGGACACAGTTGCTCCATCGACACCACCACGCTGCTGGGCCGCGCTCTGCTGAGCGCCTCCTCACCCGTGGGTTCGACGATCATCTCCGGCGTGGAGCCACCCCGCTGCTGGATCTGCAACTTGCGATTGAGGTTGTTCAGGTGGCGCGTAACGCTGCCACCGTCATTGCCCAGGTAGTCCTTGATCTTGCCAAGTTCACGCTGGCTTTCATCGTCGTCCACCTTCCACGCTGCCATTGCCACCCCGGTGCCAAGCAAGGCCACCACGGCCACCCCGAGCAGAACCCAGCGGTTCGCCCTGGGTGCGGTCAGCTCGCTTCCGAAGGTACGCATCCACGCTTGGCTGAATTTCGATTTGCCGGCAACGCGACTATGTTCCTGGCTTTTCATGGTCCACCTCTACTCGTCTCAAACAGCGTTGAATTTCCAAGGTGCCCGCGGATCAACGCGTGGCAGCCCGTCTCCCATTGGCTTGCTCGGATCGTTGGCTGGACCCACGACCCGACCCCTTGCGGTTTTCGTAGAACTCCTGAAGCCATTGCTCCGGCGCCAGCTCGTCCACGGCTACGCCGAGCTGTTCAGCCTGCTGGTGCACGATGCGGTCCATCACATCGATGTTGTCGGTACTGGCCGATATCACGGCCAATGCGTCATCCATCCCACGCAGGTTCAACTGGCATACCGTCGAGCCATGCCCCTGCTTGACCAGGAAACTGCGCGAGCGCTCGTCCAGGTTGGCCACCACCTCGAACTCGGCTTCAGTCAGCTTCAATCCATCCATGTACTCGCTGCGTGAGGCATTGGGGTTCGGCAGCAGGATCAAGGTGGCCGTCTGCTCGATGAGCGCGGCCGAGATATCACTGGCGAGCGCATCCTCGGGGCTTTGCGTGGCGAATATGCCCAGGCCATTTTGCTTACGGATGGTCTTCTGCTTGTTCTTGGCGAAGTCCTTCAGGGCGCCACCGCCGTCGAGGATCTTCCAGAACTCGTCCATCACATAGATCAACGGGCGCCCGTCGATCAGCTCTTCCAGACGGTGCAGCAGGTAGTTGATGACCGGCACGCGCACTTCGGCGTTGTCGATCACCTCGGTGTAGTCAAAGCCGATGATGTTGGCTTTTTCCAGATCAATGACATCAACCGGATTGTCAAAGACCCAGCCAAGGGTATTGCCGGCCGTCCACTTGCGCAGGCGCGCAAACAGGCCGTCATCGCCCATGTTCGGCAGGCTCTTCTGGAAGTTGGTCATGCTGCGCAGGTGCTTTGGCATGTCCAGCATGCTTTCCACCGCGCGAAAAATATCCTCGTCCTCGCGCGCCGTGTAGCTGGTCTTTGCCGCCAGCACTTTGATCAGGCCACCCAGGAACTGCACATTGGCATCGGTCCGATCGCACTGGAAGGGGTTGAACCCGGTGGGTTGGCCGTTATCCAGCGCCAGATAGTTGCCACCACAGGCACGCACGAAGATCTCGGCGCCGCGGTCCTTGTCGAAGAAGAAAATCGTGGGCGAAGGCTTGTACTTCTGCACCTGGCTGAGCAGGAAGTTGATCAGCGCAGTCTTGCCGGTACCGGACTTGCCGATGACCATGGTGTTGCCGATCGCCTTTTCGCCCTGCGAATTTTCCGCCGGGTGGGTGGCGTGGAAATTGAAGTAGTACGGCTGCCCGTTGGTGGTCTGCAATGCCGTCAGGCACTCACCCCACGGGTTGTTGTCGCGCTTGCCGGTGGCAAAATTGTGCAGCGGCGACAAGCCAAGGAAGTTGAGCGAGCTGACATTGGCCAGCCGCGCGCGGTACTTCCAGTTCGCAGGCAGCTGCGAGTAGAACGATGAGCACACCGCCAGATCTTCCTTGACCGAAACAAACCCGGCATTGGAAAGCTCAGCGCGGGTGGTCGCCACATTCTGCGACAGGGACTTCTGGTCCTCGGCATACAAGGCCAGCATGAAATGGTACTCACCGAGCACGAAGTTTCCGGACGCCACCTGGTCCATGGCGTGATCCATCTCGATGATCTGGCTTACCGCCTTGTCACCGGAGGAGATCATCATGCCCTTGGTGCGATCCAGCACCTTGAGCGCGTCCTGGCGCCCCATCGGGCTGAACGAGTGCGTTATCACATACTCGAAGTCCAGGTATTTCAGCCCGTTGAGGATCCCCGGATAGGTCCCGTCCGTGTACTCCTTGATGTTGAGTATTGCACCGTAATGGTTGCGGCCGCCGGGCGCGTTGACCACGAAGTCACCGGACTTGGCCGAGAACATGTGGCGCGACACGGGCAGGTAGTCGTAGACCGGCGCGCGCAGCACCGGGACCGGCTCCTCGATGCGGTTCAGCAGGTAGCCGAAGAAACTCAACACCTCGGAGAACACCACGCCGTTGTCGGCCTCATACATGCCCAGCAAGGTAGGTGCATAGTCCTTCAGCACCGCCTCGACGTTGCCGGCCAGCTCGGTGATCTTGGCGATGGCTTGGTCCTGCTCGGCCTGCAGGCGATCCACGTTGGACGACTTCTCAACGAATTTCTTGCCGGTGACGATGGGGCGATAGATCATCGTCAGGAACAGATCGTTGCGCATGATCTTCTGCGAAGAAAGGCGCTCGTAGTACTCATCGGACAACTGCTGGTTGAACGCCTGCTGGTAGCGGCTTTTCAGATCCACACGGCCACGGCGCCGGATGTCGTGCACCCAGAATGCGACATTGACAAAATCCGGCGCACGCAAGGTTTGCAGCATCCGGTTGAAGGTGCCGTGCCGGTGCTCCAGCTCCCATTCCTCACGCCCGACAAAAGGCAGCCCATCCAGCTGCCAGGTGATGAGGAAATCGCCACCCGTCGTCTTCACCACGTGCGGCGACACATGTGAAGAGAACGGGATCAGCTCTGAGATGGAAGGATCGGGCGACAGCATTCAACTAGTCCCTGGATGGGTTCTCGAGTGGCTTTCTATAACTGTTGGGCGTGAACACCCACATGCCGTTGTGATGCTTCAGGTTCCTCACCCGGCTGCGAAACATCCAGCGCAACCCAAGCAACCTGAAAACCATCTCGTCCCGGCGCGCCATCTGCCGCATGATCATGATCACGATCGGCAGAAGGAGCAGAAAAAACATGTCGATATAGAACGTCAACAACAGGCACGCGCCGGCCGCGATCGTGAAGGGCATGTAAGGCACCCCCAGGAACATGGCCGGTCGCGTGCAACCGCGGAAGAGCGCGTCTTTACGCATACTGCAGCAGGGACTGCGTCATCAGCATGCCCGTGGCAGTGACGTCTTCCGGCAGCAACATATTGGCAATCTGCGCGGCCGCGCCGATCAGGAAGCCACCAATGAGTACCGGCGCAACGTCACCGATGCGCTTGTGATTGAAGGCGATCTGGTAGCCGGCAAAGATCACGGCGATGGTGACCACGGCAATGGAGGCGATGTTCAGCAGGTTGTTGACGTTGGCGAAAAACCCGGTGACGCTCTCCGCCGCCCCGCTACCATCCTGCGCCATTGCCATGATCGGCGCTGCCATCAGGCTCAGTGCCGCCACGGAAGATGCGATGCCACGGCGGGCTTTGTGAGTGAACTTGCTGGTGTTGTTCTGCATTGGGGAACCCCGATTTCGTTTGAAAGGAAGGACTGCGAGCTACTGCGTGGTCACGAATGACCTGATACGGCGTGAAACTAGAAAACGAACGCGGCATCTCTCTGTGTTGCTGCCGCGCCCGCCGCCGGATTTGTGGGACCAGGAGCAGGTGCCTGCGTGTTGGCCGGGAGCGTACCTGCCGGATTCTGCAGTTGTTGTGAAACCCGTGGCGCGCCCATCGGCTGCACAATCACCGGCGCATCGTTGCTGTCCGTGAACGCGGGCAACGCATTGGCAGGTGCTGCGTTCACAGGCGTTGGGTTCACAGGTGTTGCGTTCACAGGCGCCGGCACCGCAGCGCTAGCTGGCACCGATCCGCCAAGGCCTGCACGCGACAGTGCAGCTTCTTCCACACGCCGCAATATCAACGCTGCCGCAGAGTCCACCGGCACCTGAATGCGTCGTGGTTCAGTGGCCGCCGCCGGACGCGTCCTGATTACGGGAATGGCCGCTGCGGCAGTGCCAGTGGCTGACGCCTGCCACGACGCAACGACCTTCTGCACATAACCATGCCGATAGCCGGTGGTGAAATTGCCCGAGTAGTAGCAGCTGAATGCCTTGCCCCAATCCTGCCCGGAGCGGCCATAACATTCGGCCAAAATCCGGGAGCCGGCCTGCAGGTTCGGGCATACATCAAATGCCTGCTCGTAACTGCCCAGCCCCTGCTTGGCCAGGTTGTAGCGATTCACCTGGGCAATGCCCAGGGAGAAGTTGTAACCGGCCTGTTCAAGCATGCGCGTGGTCGACAGGGCTTCGCCCAGGTTGCGCGGCTGCCGTGCAAGGCGTCCGCCCACCACGCCAATGGCGTAGGGGTTGAACGAGGATTCGACCTTGACCACGTGGTGCATGATCTCCGCTGGCACTGCCAGATCGGTACACGCCGCCATCTCAAGACCCGGCAGCATTACGGCGCCCTCCCATGCTGCCTGTGGACGATCATTCCTGCGTTCATTGCGCCAGACCTCGCGCTGGGTCGAAATCGATGCCCGTGATGTAGCGGCGGCCTGCATGGGCCTTGATGTGTACAACAATGTCGATGGTCATCTTCAGCAGGTGCTTGATCACCTCGAACTCCAGCCCGGATCCCTCCGCCGAGGCCTTGACCATCAGCGCGAGCTGGTCCCAGGTCTGCGCGGTGCTGCCCGCGTGACAACTGGTAATGGAGCCCGGATGCCCGGACGCACAGTTGCGGATGAAGTAGAAGGACTCATCGCCTCGCAGCTCGGCCAGGATGATGCGGTCCGGCTTCATGCGCAGGCAGGCCTCCATGCACGACTTCGCACTGATGTTGCTGGTGCTCTGGCCACCCTTTGAGTACAGCAGATGGACCACGTTGGGCTGCTGCAGGAACAGCTCCCTGGCATCCTCGATGGTGACCAGGCGTTCCTGTTCGGAGATATGGTTGACCAGCGACTTCATGAAAGTGGTCTTGCCGCTGCCCGTGGCGCCGGATACCACGATGTTCTTGTGGTACTGCACCGCCTTCTTGAAGAAGTTTGCATAGTCGCGTTGGGCGCGCAGTTCGGTGAGCTCGCGGTCGTGCTCGCTCAAGGTTGGCGTCTGCTCCAGTATCTCTTTGAAGAAGCCATCTTCCTCGTACTGCTCCAGGGATTTTCCCAGCCGCGACGGCAAGCGGATGGTGATCGATACCCGGCCGGCATCACAGGCCGGAGGTATCACGAACTGCGCACGCTGGCCGGTCGGGAACGTGAGCGACACCATCGGGTCAGCATCGGTGATGCGCTGCCCGGTGTTGCTTTCGTTCACCACCGCCGTGCAGAACTGCCTTGCCCGTTCAAAGGTCAGCGTTGGCACGGCCTCCCGATGCCAACCCGAACGGGTCTCCAGATACAACTCACCCGGCCGGTTGATGCAGATTTCAGTGACATCACTAGAGTGCATGTGCTCGCCAATGCCCAGAATGCCGTACTGGTATTCCAGGAAATCGTTGGACACTCGGGCGATGGCGGATTCTGCATTCATGCGACAACGTACTCAGCGGATCACAGCCGAAAAATCGACATCGCGGGCGACGTAGACATTGACGATCGTGCCCTGGTTGATGGTCACGGTTGGCGGCCGGGTCATGTTGCGCTCCATCGCCATGTTGGCCATGCGCTCCATGGTCCGCGCCGTGGCGCTTTCATACGGGTTCTGCACGATTGCCCCGTTGACGATCGCCGATTGCTGCGGGCCGTTCTCGGCGGCGGCGTACTTGAACGCATCCGCCAGGATGCTGATCAACAGCGAGGAAGCAATGCGCTGGCCCCAATGCGCGCTGTAGTGGCCGTCATTGCCGGCTGAGCCAAGCCCATCCACACCGGGACTGCTCATGTTGATGTCCAGGCCGTTCGGGGTGGTGATGCGGTCCCAGACGATAGCCACGCGGTTGCCGATGATGCCGTCGGAGCCGTAGGAGCCCTGCACCTTGGAACCACGCGGAAGCAGCAAGCGCTTGCCATCCACCGAATACACCGGCTCGGTGACGATACAGGATGTATAGCCCGGGAAATCCGAAATCACCCTGGCCTGCAGGACGCAACGGATATACGTGCCTCGCAGCAGCAGTGTGTTGGGCTTGTACAAGGGCTGCGCGCTGGTTGGACCATCCACTGGCCCGCCCATACCCGCCGCGCGTGCACCAGGCATCACCCCTGCAGGTGCCGGCGGAGCCCCGGCCTCACCATTGGCATCGAGCATGCGGCGCTCCACCAGCGTCATTTCAGGACGCCGTTCCCCGCCCATGCCCATTCCCATGCCGGCGGACGCATTCGGGTTGTCATCAATGACCGGCAACGGCGGCAACTCCTGCACAGGTGGCGCCTGCGCCACAGGACGCTCCGGCGGCAACTCCGGCAGGTCGCGCGGTGCCGCAGGAATGACCACCTGCTCAACCTGTGGTCGACGCGGGGCTTTCTCGCCGGAGGACAGGCCGCCGGAGAAGATCCACACGGCCAGGGCCGCCAGGGCAATCACGATAGCCGCCAGAAAACCCAGCGCCTTGCGATTGAGGCGCTGAACGTCGTCAGCACGCAGATACGGGGCTTCACTGTCCAGACCGGGATCATTGGCGTACTCGCGCCGCGTGTAAGGATTGGGAGCCGCCTGCTGCGGAACTTCCGGCGCGTCATGCTCATTGGGTGGGATCTGATTCACTGCTCCGGTCTCCTGCGCAGGCCGATAGCGTTGTCGCCATGTCGAACGACAAGGTAGGCATAGGTGCCATGCACCACGATGGTGTCCCCTTCCACCGTCGAGTTGACGATGAACTCGTCCCCCGACTTGCTGTCACGGGCGAACACGGCCGGAAAGTTGCCGCTGGGGAACCGGGTGCGGTCGCCCATCCGGATATAGGTGAACCGGCGGTCGTCATAGACCGAGGTGGGCACCAGCCAGGTTGGCCGGCGCTTCTTGTAGGTGTAGTCGTAGCCGTAGTAATAGTCCCGGCCAGGCACCACCGCGGTATTCAATTCCGAAGCCGGCTCATCCTTGGGCGCGGTTTCCGCCGCAAACCGCGTGTCCGCGGGATAGACGAAACGCACCTTGTACTGCACCCCTGCAGCCTTGGCCTGATCCAGAGCACGCCAGTTGGTCGCCACCACCTTGAGCTCAAAGATGTAGGAGTGCGCCGCAGTGCGCACCATCAGATTGGTGTCCACGTCAACGTTCTTCGGCTTGAGATAGAACACGTTGTCGCGACGGCTGATGTCCCAGCCACCACTGAACCCGCTGCTGTAATCCAACACCTGCTCATGCGGGCTCAGTTCGATCTGGGTAGTGATACCCAGGCCCGTGCGTACCGTGTAGATCTTATCCGGCGCGTATTCGTACTCTTCGACCACCTGCGCGAACGCCGGTATTGCCAAGCCCGCCATCAATAGCAGAGCAAGGCCACGTCGCAGGAACTTCTGCAGCGGGCTACTCATCGTTCAACTCCCCGTTGTTCATTCGTGGCACCGGGCTGCGCCGCGGCAGGCGCCGGAAATGCGGCGGCATTCGGATCAGCACCTGGCATCTCGCCCGGCGCAGCGGGATAAGCCGCAGGCGCAGCGCCCTCCGGATAGCCCGGGTAAGCGGCCTGGCCCTGGCCATCGGCCGGATAGCCCGCCGGTGCAGCTACCGGCGCCTGGCTGGGCTGCACTGGCGCCGGTGCGCCCGGCGTCGGGGCAAAGTCGTTGTCCACGCGGTAATTGACCACACGGAAACCCAGCGGATTAAGCAGGCGGTCCTCATCGCTCAGGCGAAGATTGGGCTCGTAGGTGAACTCCATCGTCGCGATCTTGTTGTCCAGCGGTGCAAAGCGCCCGTTGGACTTGTCGTAAACATTGCGCTGGAAGCGCACGGTGGCACCCGTGGGACGACGCCCCTGGCCGCCACCAACCAACACGATGCTGAGGATCCGCACGTTCAACGACTTGCTGGTTCCGTACACCTTGAAGGGGCGTTCGTAGTTGGTTGCCGCATGCAGTGCGATGTATGCCGGTGCAACCGCGGAGCTGGCCATCGACAAGGTGGTGCGCCAGTTGCGCTGCCCAATCAAACCCGCGTCGTAGGACTCACGCGCCAGCACAAACTGCGCCACGTTGCTCTTGTTGATTGCCTCCTCGGTGGTGACATCGCGATCACCGAAGTTGCCGCTGAGGCGTGCCACCGATGCAGTGCCGGTGTAGGGATCGGCCATCACCAGGTACGGCACCTTCTCCTTCAGCGGCAGGAACAGCAGATAGCCACCGGCCAGCAACAAGGACATCAGGATCGCGCACCAGGCCACCGTCCATGCGCGCTTCTCGCTGCGCTTGGCCCGGTCCGCCAGCGACACTTCGAAGTTGACCCCTTGTGAAACCGCCCGATCAATCTCGGGGGAACTCGTCTTCTTTTTACCAAACATGCCCGCGCTGTCCTTTACTTGCCAGCAGCATCAGCTGCAGAACCCGCCTGCGGACCCGCGGTGTCGTTCGACGCAGCCGCCACGCTGACGATGATCTGTTTCCGCTCGACCGTCACCAATACGCCCTGCGCGGCATAGGCCGCTGACAATGCAGCGGCAGCCTCGGCGATGCTGATGGTGTGAATGTCCGCGACCGGACCGAACAACGTGTAGTCGTTGGGATGCAGGTAGGACAACGCCAGGCCGGAGTCCTTCGCCCAGCGCGTCAGCATGCCCTTGAGCGTTCCGTCCACAGGCGCTGCCTGGTACAGGTACGACACATGCAACGGAATCGCCTGCGGCGTTTCGGCCATGCGATTGACCGGCATCCACTTGCCGGTGGGTTCGGTTGGCTTGGGTGCGGAGCAGCCCGCCAGCAAGGCAATGCAGCCCATGAAGCTTGCGAACAGCGTGTTGCGGATCGGCATATTGCAACTCACGAAGTCACCATCGAGAAATTTTCGTCCGCAGCAGATCGCTGCAAGAGTCTCTGCACAAGGGAGCAGGAGTGATCTCGCCTGATAGGCAACCAACGTGACACAGCCAATGCACTCGAATGCGAGCGTGCATCTGCAATTGTCGATGTGCGGACAGACCGCCGTCTGCTACCCGCTCCCCGTGAGAGACAAACCATTCAAATTCCGTTTCAGCATGACGCATGCACGGAGCATCCACTTCACATGCCCGTCCCCATCACATCGGGGCGGAGCATAGACACGCAAATGTCAGCGTGTTGTGAAGCAGCACTTCACACGAATGTGTGATGCACGTTCCGCACACTTGCCTGATAAACGCACATATCAGAACAACGACTTCAGCTTGATGACAGTCGAAAAAGCGCCAAAAACAAGCTGAATTCCCCAATACATGAACTCGACATGCAGCATCACCGCCCACTCGATGATGTTGCAGTATGCGAACGTTCGATCACACACGACCGCTGCACAGGCCGAAGCGTACACGCAGTCTTCACTGATTGATGTGAAGAAAATATTTCAACGACATCACTTCCCCTCTGCATCTTGGATTCTGGCAACATGCGCCTCTCGCCCGGCGGGGTGCGCAGTCAAAAGGTGTTACATGGAGCAATCAAAGATGGAGGAGTTCATCGCAAACGCCGCATTGCTTGCGGGGCACCTGACGCAGCAATGCGACAAGGTAATTGCGGAACAGAAGTCCTCCACCGCTGAACTGCAACACGCAGCCGCCGCGCTTGGACAAGGCGTCGCAGCGGGAAAAGCCGAACTTTCACAGAGCGCACGAGCCGCTGTACGCGAAGCGCTTTCGCAGGAAATTCCCGCAGCGGTTGAAGCACTCGGCGACAGCGGCGACCGCCTTCGCGCGATTGCAGACCAGCTGCAACGCGAGCAGTTGGCAGCTGCATCCGGCATCCGCGCATTGGCCTGGAAAGCACTGATCGCCATGCTGGTTGCCGCCGTCGCCATCGTCGGCGGCACAGCCTACGTCGCCTCCAACAACCTGCAGCGCGCAGAGAGCGCCAAGCTGGAAGCGCAGGTGATGGAAGCACTGCAGCAGGTGCATATCACCGCGTGCGATGGCAAACCCTGCGTCAAGCTCAGTGAAGGGCAGCAGCGTTGGCAGCGCAACGACGACTACATCCTGGTCGATACCACCGAGCGAGCAGGCGCCAGCAAGTAATACTCACGCCTGCTTTCATCACATCGCACGAAAAATCTCTGCAACTGACCTGCGTACACCCGAGTCGAAGGAATCGCCTTGAGCAATTACCGGATCCTGACTGCTGCAATTTCCGCTGTGGTCCTGACGATCGCCGCCGTCTATCTGGCCGGCTTTCTCACCATGTCATTCCTGGGGCTGGACACCAGCGCAAATGGATTTAGCACCTACTACCAGTACGTCAAGAATCTGAATCACCCGCAGGTGATGCCGTATGCCGGGCGCATCAAGCTTGCCGGCGGTATTGCTGCCGGCCTGATGCTGCTGGTGTGGGCGTCGATCACAGTGATGCTGTACAAGCTGCGCAGCCACCGCAACATTCATGGCCGCGCACGCTTTGCCGGCATGGTGGACCTGGCCAACACCGGGCTGTTGAAGCACAAGGACGACGGCATCGTGCTGGGCCAGATGAACGGCAAACTGCTGCGCCTGTCTGGCCAGCAGTTCGTCATTCTTGCCGCCCCTACCCGCTCGGGCAAAGGCGTGGGCGTGGTGATTCCCAACCTGCTGGACTATCGCGAGTCGGCGGTGGTGCTGGACATCAAGCAGGAGAACTTCGACCTGACTTCCGGCTGGCGCAAGTCCATCGGCCATGAGATCTACCTGTTCAACCCCTTCGCCGAGGATCGCCGCTCGCACCGCTGGAACCCGATGACCTATGTGTCCAGCGATCCCTCGTTCCGCGTGTCCGACCTGCAATCGATTTCGGCGATGCTCTACCCGGACGGCGACGACAAGGACAAGTTCTGGACCAGCCAGGCACGCAATGCCTTCCTGGCCTTCACCCTGTACTTGTTCGAGCAGGCCGACGCGTTGCCCGGTTCGCCCAAGCCAACACTGGGCCAGGTGCTGCGCCTGTCTTCCGGCGACGGCACCGAGCTCAAGCCCTATCTGCAGAAGTTGTCCGAAGCCTCGTTCCTCAGCGCGCAGGCACGAACAGCGTTCGCGGGCCTGCTGTCGCAGGCCGATGTCACCTTCGCATCGATCATCGGTTCCTTCCGCGAGCCGCTCAACCCCTGGCTCAACCCGGTGCTGGATGCGGCAACCAGCGGCGACGACTTCCGCCTGGATGATGTCCGCCGCAAGCGCATGACCATCTACGTCGGCATCCAGCCCAACAAGCTGGCTGAAAGCCGATTGATCGTGAATCTGTTCTTCAGCCAGTTGATCAACGTCAACACCAAGACGCTGCCGCAGAACGACAAGAGCCTCAAGCACCAATGCCTGCTGTTGATGGACGAGTTCACCTCCATCGGGCGGGTAGACATCATTGCCAAGGCCGTGGCGTACATGGCCGGCTACAACCTGCGCCTGCTACCCATCGTGCAGTCGATGGCGCAGTTGGATGCGGTGTATGGCAAAGAGTTGTCGCGCACCATCATCACCAACCATGCGTTGCAGATCATCTACGCGCCGCGCGAGCAGCAAGATGCCAACGACTATTCCGAAATGCTGGGCTTCACCACCGTGCGCCGTCGCGCACGCACCCACTCGCATGGAAAGAACCGCTCCGTCTCCGACAACGAAGTGCTTGAAAAACGTGCACTGATGTTGCCGCAGGAACTGAAGGCCATGGGCCCGGAAAAGGAAATCGTGCTTTACGAGGGCCTAGCCCACCCCGTGCTGTGCCGCAAGATCCGTTATTACAAGGACGGCTACTTCACCAAGCGCCTGTTGCCCAAGGTTGAAATCAAGCAGCTGACGCTGGGGTGAGAACCTGCAAGGTGCTGCCTTCGATGCCGTGCTGCCCAACCTTCCAGCGGGTGTCGCCGTCCCGTAAACTTGATCCAGGCATTTTTAGAGGTCTCCGGGCAAACTAGCCCCAAGGAGCCCCCCGATGCGCAAGAGCAAATTCACTGAGAGTCAGATCGTTAC
>NZ_JBRRDL010000032.1:0-46415 GCF_056759635.1 Stenotrophomonas sp. STEN056 | reverse complement strand
CGCCCCAACTCCTACACGTGCTTGTGCGCACCGCGGCATAACGGGCTGCCGCACTCCGCTCTCACCTGCAAACCTACTCCGGTGGCAGACACAAGCGGCTTCAGCCGCGAAGCTGGTCGTGCGTGAAGGTTGCAAGCCTTCTGCAATTGCATGTAATTCGGGTCGCTGTCGTATCACGTGCCTCGCGACCAAGGTCGCTCCTACGGATGTGCTTTTGTAGGAGCGGCTTCAGCCGCGAAGCTGGCAGTGCGTGAATGTTGCAAGCATTCTGCAATTGCCTTCAGTTCGGCTTGCCGTTGCATCGCGTGCCTCGCGACCAAGGTCGCTCCTACACGACGCGATCATCGCTCGCGGAATGCCTCGCGGGTCTTGAGGATGGGCTTGAGCAGGTACTCCAACACGGTCTTTTCGCCGGTGCGGATTTCCACCGAGGCCACCATGCCCGGAATGATCGGCAGTTCCTTGTCACCGGCCTGCAGGGCGCTCTTGTCGGTGAGCACCAGCACGCGGTAATACGTGTCGTCGCCGCGTCCGGAAGCGGTCTTCTGCTCGTCCTTCAACGTGTCCGGGCTGATGTGCTCGACCTTGCCGGTCAGGCCGCCGTAGATGGCGTAGTCATACGCAGTGATCTTGACCGTAGCCGGCAGGCCGGGACGCAGGAAGGCGACGTCCTTGGGCCGGATCTTGCCTTCGACCAGCAACTGGTCTTCCAGCGGCACGATCTCAAGAATGTGCTCGCCCGGCTGGATCACGCCGCCGATGGTGTTGACGCGGACGTTCTTCACCGTGCCATGTACCGGCGCGGCGATGGTGGTGCGCTCGACCACGTCGGCACGGCCAACCAGGTTTTCGTTGGTCTGCGCCAGTTCCATCTCCAGCTTCAGCAGCTCGGAGTTGGCATCGGCGCGGTACCGATTCTGCCGTTCGACAACCTGCGATTTGATGTCGTTGGCCTGGCGCCGCATGCGCAGCAGTTCGACATCGGACAACAGGCCCTTGGCCGCAAGCGGTTCGGCCAGGTTGATTTCGCGCATGGCCAGGGAATAGCTGCGCTCCAGCGCGGCCACGCTTTCCACCAGGGCGCGGCGGCGGGCGTTGTAGGCGCGGGTTTCGTTGGCAACTTCATCCGGCGCGGCAAGCACCTGTGCGTCGAATTCCAGCGGTTGCCCATAGGCTTCGGCACGCAGGCGCGCCAGCGTGGCCTTCAGTGAGATGACCTTGCTCAATGCTTCGCGGTAACTGGCGTTGGCGCGGGTGGGATCTATCTTCAACAGCACCTGGCCGGCGTTGACGATATCGCCTTCGCGCACGTTCATCTCGGCCAGGATGCCGCCTTCCAGGCTCTGGATGACCTGTTCGCGGCTCTTGGAGATGATCTTGGCCTCGCCCTGTGTGATTTCCTCCACGCGTGCAAGGGACGCCCAGATCAACCCTGCGGCGAGCACGGCAACCACCATGTACAGAACCAGCCGCGAGCCCGGCGTGGTCTGCGCAAGCAGTGACTCCTGCACATCATTCATGAAGGCGGCATCACTGCTGCTGATGCCTGCAACATTCTTGTTCTGCTTGAACCAGCCCAACATCACGGTGTCTCCTGGACGGCTGCGCGGGTGCGTTGCACGCGCATGCCGTGGGGGCGCAGGGGGCGCGTGGCAGGCATGGCGGCGGTGTCGGAAGGTGTCGCAGGTGTGGCTTGGGCGCCGTCGCCGCTGGCATCTGCATTGGCCGGTGCATTGGCCAGCGCTGCCATCACGTTTGCCTTGGGGCCATCGGCCACGATCTTGCCGCCGTCCACGACGATGATGCGGTCCACCAGGCTGAGTACGGATGGGCGATGGGTAACCACGACCAGGGTCTGGCCTTCCATTGCACGCTTGAGATGATCCAGGAACAACGCCTCGGTTTGCGAATCCATGGCGCTGGTGGGTTCGTCCATCAACAGCAGGTTGGGCCGGCTCAACAATGTGCGCGCCAATGAGATCAGCTGGCGCTGACCACCGGAGACACCTTCGCCCATTTCACCGATGGGCAGGTTGATGCCACGCGGGTGCGCGCCGGCAATGTGGTCCAGGCCGGTGAGCTGCAGCACACGCAGGAACTCTTCGGCGGTTGCTTCGGGTTTGCCGATCATCACGTTCTCGCGCAGCGAGCCATAGAACAACCGTGCTTCCTGCGAGACAAAGCCCACGCTCTTGCGCCAATCGGCCGGGTCGATCTGGTTGACGTCCAGGCCGTCGCTGAACATCTGGCCTTCAACGGGCGCGTACAAGCGCGACATGACGCGCAGCAGGGTGGATTTGCCGCTGCCAATGCGGCCGAGAATGGCGATGCGTTCACCGGCCTGGATGTTCACATTGATGCCGGTCAGTACCGGCGGATTGGGCTGCATCGGTGGCGCAGGGTAGCTGAAGCCGACATTCTTCAAGGTCAGCTGGCCAGTCAGTGCCGGGCTGGGCAGATAGTCGCACTGCGCATCGCGGTCCACCGGCAACTCCATCAGTTTGTTCAACGAGGTGAGCGCGGCCTTGGCCTGCTGGAAGCGCACCGCCAGGCCAATCACCTGTCCCAGCGGAGCAGTGGCGCGACCGGCCAGCATCACCGTGCCGATCAGTGCGCCCATGGTCAGGGTGCCGTCGCTGATCAGGTAGACGCCGGTGATCACCAGCACCACGGTCTGCAGCTGCTGCAGCAGTGTCACGGTGCCGGTGGCGGCACTGGAGAGCTTGCGTGACTTCATGGATGTCGCGGACTGCAGCGCGCTGAAATGCTCCCAGCGGCGCTGCATGTAGGCGTAACCGCCGGTGGCCTTCAGCGTCTCAAGCCCCTCGACAGATTCCACCAGCACACCCTGCTTGAGTGAGGACTCGCGCAGGTTTTCCTGCATTACCCGGGCCAGTGGCCACTGGATGCAGATGGAGATGATCAGGATCAACGGCAGGATCAGCAGCGGAATCCAGCCCAGCGGCCCACCGATGAAGAAGATCACGCCGACGAACAGCAGCACGAACGGCAGGTCGGAGATTGCGGCCAGCGTTGCCGAGGAGGCAAAGTCGCGTACGGATTCAAACTCACGCAGCTGGTTGGCAAAACTGCCCGAGGACGCAGGCTTGTGTTCCATCCGCACCGACAACGCCTGACGGAACAGCATGGCGCCCAGCACCAGATCTGCCTTCTTGCCGGCGACATCCAGCAGATGTGCGCGCACGAAGCGGATCATGGCTTCAAACAACATCGCCACGATCACGCCGATGCCCAGCGACCAGAGCGTCACGAACGCCTGGTTGGGAACCACGCGGTCATACACGTTCATGGTGAAGAAGATGCTGGCCAGCGCAAGCACATTGGCCACGACCGAGGCGATGGCTGCGCTGCGGTAATAGCGACGATAGCGCCACAGTGTGCTGAGCAGCCAATGGCCGGTGGGCGCCGGCAAGGTTTCGCCGGCGCGGTTGTCAACCGTGGCGCGCGGCTTCACCAGGATGGCGTAACCGGCATACATCGCATCCATTTCTTCCTGCGACAGCTCGATCGGCTCGCTGGAAACTTCCGGCAGGATCACCGAGTAATGAAGCTGCCGCTTGTTCTCTGCATCGCGGCGCTCGGTGCGCGCCAGCAGAATGCAACCGCCGCTTTCCTTGCGCAGCAGGACCATGGGCATCACCTGCGCGGGCAGGGCGCGCACGTTGCGCTTGACCAGGCCGCCGGTCATGCCGGCGTTGTTCAACGCAGAGAGTGCCAGTGATGGCGTGAGCAGACCGGCGTGTGGAAGTCCGGCCAGGAGCGCAGCGGTGCTGCGCTGTGTTTCGTAGTGATTGCAGATCCAGGAGACGCTCTGCAGCAGCGTGTCGTCGATGCTGGTTCTGGTGTCGGCAAGCAGCACGGCTTCGTCCGCCTGTGCTGGCGTGGTGGAGGAGGTCATTGCAGGTTCCCGTGAGTGACCGCCCTGATAAGTGCGGCTGGCAATTGCGCAATAGGACGGACTGCAACAGCAGTCTCGGACAGTAGGCCGGAATTCTGCGGCTCAAACCCCGGGTAGGAAATCGGATTTGTCTCAAAATCCCCGTCAGGCGAAAGGCTGCTGGCCTATTTGGCGCTGGAATGAGAAAGGCGGATACGGGCTGCCTGTGCTCGCCATGAAACTGGAACATCAATCCGGGCAAAGGTGCCGGGGATTTCGGACGTGTCCCATGTACTTTGATTGCCGCCACTCTTAGCCTTCGCCATCGCTGATGAAGGGCCGGCGTTTCGGGGCCTGTGATGCGATTGGCATCTACTGAATCACTCGTCGATGGAGCGTTGGTGCATCAAACGATATTGAATGCGCCCGGTTGTTCCCGCCGTCGATCGCGAGAATGCATCAGTGGTGAGAGAACGATTCATTGGCGATGGTGGCGAATCGGTTTATTGAATCGATCGCCAGCAAATTGTTGCTTGTGTGGCTGGAGCTGCGCGGCAATCTGAAATTTCCGCCTCATCGAGAATGAGGCATTCAGAGGTGAATATGCGCAGTTCGTACCCGGACAATCGACGTCGCAAACCCGTGGTGGTGGGGGATCGCTTCCTGCCGATGTCCGCACTTGCATTGGCCTGCATGGGGTTGGTTTGCACGCAGGCACGTGCTGACGATGACATCCTGCAGTTTGAGAAGGTGTCTCCGGAAGCCCCGCGCAGGGTTGCACTCTCTGCAAGCGCGGATGCGGAGGTGGAGCGTGTCGCGGCGCAGCTTATCGATGCCCGACGGTCTTCCTCATTGCAGGTTATCCAGGCGGTGCGTCAGAGCCTGGCGCCACTTGCCGCGCAGCAGCCCGAGATCCCCGCATTGGAATTCGAGAAGATCGAACGTGCGGATACCGTTGTGCCCGGCGTACGTCATGTGCCGGATGTGTCCTCAGCCCGCCCCGGGATGTTGCTGGAATCGCCGGATGCCACTTCGGTCCCCAGTGGGGTGCCCAGGCTGGATCGAACGGTGCCGGCGGCACTGTTGGCTGCATCGAGCTCTTCGACCTCGAGCGAGCGCCAGCTGCGGGAGCTGTTCCTGCATGTCGTGGAAGCGGCAGCAGGGCGCAGTCCGACCGTCGCGCGCGCCCTGGCGGAGCGTTCGGCATCGGAAGCCGATGTTGCTGAAGCCAAGGGGCAGCGATACCCGCAGGTGAACCTGGGCGGCAACAGCTCGGTGGAATTCGGTTCCGGCAGCCGCAACGGCAATGATCCCCGCCTGAGCCTTGATGTGACCACGCCGGTGTTCGACTGGGGCCGCATCAGCAAGACCATCCAGGCGCGCTCGGAGCTGGCCAACGCGGCAGACTGGGCGTTCGAGGCAGAACTGGAAGCCTCCGCCTACGAGGTGACTTCCAGCCTTGTCGAGCTGGGAAAGCAGCGCATCATCGTCGACATCAGCCAGCAGTACGTTGACCGCATGAGCGAGCTGGTGAAGATGCTGGAAGGCATCGTTGCCGTGGATGCCGGCCGCGTGAGTGAGTTGACCCAGGCGCGTGCGCGCCTGCTGCAGGCCGAGGCATCGCGCAGCACCGCCGATACGCGTGCGCGTGATATCGAAATCAACCTGCGAAGGATGGTCGGTGATCGACCGTTGCCTACGCTTCCTTCGGCTTCGTACTGGGACATCCGTTTGCCGGAGCTTTCCTGGTTGCTGGCCGAGGCGGTCAGGCACCCGGTGATCCGTCAGGCGCAGGCACAGGCATCGTCGTCGGACCTGCAGGCCGATGTTGTGCGCTCCGCCGCGCTGCCCCAGGTGAACTGGGTGGTCGGCAAAGTCACCGGCGAAGATGCGAACGGGCGTGAGGCGGCGTGGAGCACGGGGCTGACGTTCTCCTGGGGGGCGTTCCGCGGCGGCTCCTCGCGGGCCTCCGAGCGTGCCGCGCGTCAGCGTGCAGAAGCTGGCTGGAAGGCCGCGGAACAACAGGCGCTGGACCTGGAATACCGCATACGCGCGGCCAATCATGATGCGCGTGCACTGATCGACCGCGCTGAACTCTATCGCGGTCTGACCGTGGAAACCAACAAGGTACGCGAAGCGTTCTACGAACAGTGGTATCACCTGGGACGTCGCACATTGCTGGATGTGCTGAGCTCGGAAAGTGAGCATTACAACAATCAGGTGGGCGAGGTGACCAGTCGGTTCGATGGTTACCAGGCCGTCATGCGGCAGTACGCAAGTGCTGGCACGTTGGTGCGTTGGTTGAGCGCCGGAAAAACCTGAAACTGATTCATAGGGATGAAATTCGCCCGCCCATGAAGATGGGCGGAGTACGGCTGCGTGCGATGTGCCAGTGCAATCGCGCGAATGGCTCATTCCATATGCGAGCAACAGGCATCGCATAGCGGAAGACCGGCGCGATTGAATCAACGCCGCTGCGCAGGGCAATGCAATCGGCTGCGGTGATGTTTCCGCATTCGTGGATGTTGAATTTTGATGTGCTGGAATGGGTGAGCGAATCAATTATCCGCAGGCCAATGCAGGAGCATGGGTGAGGTTGTCGCGGTAGCCATTCCCGGTGTTTTTCCTGAAAAAATACATCCGAGTCTGAATGGGTCCATTCGCAGGATCAGTATTTTCCTAATCCTATGGATATCGACTTACATTTGGGACAAATCCTGTGTACGCAGCGACGCCCGGTCGGAATACTCGCCGCAACGATGGCGGAGGGCCATGCATGACCCTTTCTCCTCTCTTATGCGCCGGTAATTTTTCCGGTACGTCGAACTGACCAAGCGGGTGTTCCTGAAATGACTGTAATCGTATCTGTAGTCGCCGATAAATCCATCGCAACGAGCAAGGAGTTGTTGAAAGGTGGGGCAGGCAAGCCCGCCCGTATCAAGGCGATCAAGCATGGCAAGTACCTGCTTGCGGATGATGAGACTGGCATTTCCCCGGAGAACATCACGGTCAAGCGTGTGGGCAAGAACCTGCACGTTGCGCTTGAAGGCAGCGACCCGGATCAGCCCGAACTGATCATTGAAAATTTCTTCGGCAGCGAAGGGCAATTGGTTGGCCTGGCCGAAGATGGCGCGTATCACGAATACATCGCAGTGGACGGCAACAGCGACAGCAATGCGCCGTTCCTGCTTGAAGGTGTTTCATCGCCGCTGGCGCTGGGCAGTGGCGAGCTGGTTGGCTTTGCCGACGGGTTGGTGGTTGCCGGTGGTGGCATTCTGCCTTGGGCACTGGCTGGGCTGGGCTTGATCGGCGGCGGTGTTGCCATCGACAACCACAACAGCGGTGGCAAGAAGCCGGTGGTGGATCCCACTGCGCCGGAGAACAACGGCATCGGCAAGGTGGTGGACGACAAGGGGCCAATCCAGGGTGATATCGGCAAGGGCGGCATCACCGATGACGACCGCCCGACGCTGGGTGGCAGCGGCCAGAAGCCGGGCGACACCGTCATCGTCATTGATAACGGCAAGGTGATTGGTGAAGTTGTCGTCGACGAAGGTGGTAACTGGACCTTCACGCCCGAGAAGGGGCTGGAGGACGGCGAGCACGCGCTTGAAGTGGTGGTGAAAGACCCGGAAGGCAATACTTCCGATCCGTCCGACGAGTTTGTTGTGATCGTCGATACCAAGGCGCCAGCGCAGCCGCAGATCGAGAGCATTGTGGACGACCACGGCGCGATCACCGGCGTGGTCGCGCAGGATCAGATCACCGACGACAACACCCCGACACTGAGCGGCAAGGCCGAAGCCGGTAGCACGGTCCGCGTGTATGCAAATGGCGAGTTGCTTGGCAGTGTGACTGCCGACGCAAAGGGCGCATGGACCTACACGCCCGCCACGCCACTGGCCGACGGCGACTACAGCTTCACGGTGACCAGTCAGGACAAGGCAGGCAACATCAGCGCGCCGTCGGACGAGTACGCGGTGACGGTGGATACGGCCGCGCCGACCAAGCCGGGCACCCAGGACGCGCAGCTGATGGACGACGAGGGCGCGGTTGTTGGCCCGATCACCAGTGGCAGCGTCACCGATGACAGCACGCCGACCTACGTGGGCAAGGCCGAGCCGAACGCGACCGTCGTCGTTTACGACAACGGCAAGGAGATCGGCCGCACGCAGACCAACGTTGCAGGCGAGTGGACGTTTACGCCATCGACGCCGCTGAATGACGGCGCGCACAGCCTGAACTACCAGGTCATCGACCAGGCCGGCAATGTCGGCGAGAAGTCCGATGTGATCGACTTCACCGTCGATACGCTGGCGCCGACCAAACCGGGCACCCAGGACGCACAGCTGATCGACGATGAGGGCGCGGTTGTTGGCCCGATCACCAGTGGCAGCGTCACCGATGACAGCACGCCGACCTACGTGGGCAAGGCCGAGCCAAATGCGACCGTTGTCATTTACGACAACGGCAAGGAGATCGGCCGCACGCAGACAAATGCTGCAGGCGAGTGGACGTTTACGCCATCGACGCCGCTGAATGACGGCGCGCACAGCCTGAACTACCAGGTCATCGACAAGGCCGGCAATGTCGGCGAGAAGTCCGATGCCATCGACTTCACGGTCGATACGTTTGCGCCCGCCAAAGCGACCATTGACTCGGTTTATGACGATGAAGGTGCAGTTACCGGCAATCTGGTGAGTGGCGCCGAGACCGACGATGCCAAGCCGACCATCAGCGGCACCGCCGAGGCCGGCAGCACGGTGATCATCCGTGACAATGGCCAGGAGCTGGGCCGCACCACGGTCGATGCGCAGGGCAAGTGGACGTTTGAGCCCAAGCTCCCGATGGGATTGGGCAACCACAGCCTGACGGCCGAATCAGTGGACGCTGCAGGCAATGTCGGTGCCAAGTCGGACAACTTTGATCTGACCCTGGTCAACCCGGGCATGCCGCCATCGCCGGCAATTACTGCAGTGATTGATGACGCCGGCTCGATCAAGGGCAACATTCAGAAGAACGGTGTTACCGATGACACGCGTCCGACCATCGAAGGCACTGCCGAGGCAGGCACGACGGTGTCGCTGTATAGCAATGGCACGTTGCTGGGCAAGGTGTCGGTGGGTGCGGGCGGGGCATGGCGCTTCACGCCATCCATTGATCTGGCAGACGGCCAGCACAACATCACCGCCACCGCGACAAACTCAGTCGGCAACGTAAGCCCCGAGACGGGTATTTATCCCATTGAAGTGGATACGCTGGCGCCGGACCTGGGAACTGCGAAGCTGTTTGATAACGCGGGGCAGATTACGGGTGAAATTGTTGATGGTGCGATCACGGACGACACGACACCGACATTGAGTGGCAAGGCAGAGCCGGGGGCGACGATTGTCATCTATGACGATGGCAGCGAGATCGGTCGCGTGATGGCGGATTCTTTTGGCGACTGGAGTTTTACGCCATCCTTTTCGCTTGATGACGGGGACTACGATTTCTCGTATGAGGTCGTGGACAAGGCTGGAAACGTTAGTGATATGTCGGAGGGCATTAGCTTCACCGTCTTCACCGGGACGACAGAAGCGCGCATTCTCTCTATCGTTGACAACGTTGGAGCCAAGATCGGTCCCATAGCATTTGGTGGGGTGATGGATGATCCGATGCCTACGCTGCATGGAATGGCCACCGTCAACGGCACGGTGAAAGTCTTTGAGGGTCGCACATTGTTGGGTGAGGCTCAGGTCGATGGCGAAGGCAATTGGACGTTTAAGCTGGACGTTCCGTTGAGTGAGGGCCCGCACTCGTTGTATGTGACTGTCACCACGCCTGTGATGGGCGAAAGCCAGCCCAGTGCCAGCTACGACTTCACCGTAGACCTGAGCGCCCCCGCCCAGCCCCGCATCACTGAAATCCGTGATGACGTGGGCAGCATCCAGGACGTGATTGCCAAGGGTGCAAGCACCGATGACACCACGCCAACCCTGAAGGGCCAGGCCGAAGCCAACAGCACGGTTCATATCTACGACAACGGCACGCTGCTGGGCAGCGTGCAGGCCGGCAGCAATGGCTTGTGGAACTTCACCCCGACCACGCCGCTGAACAACGGCCCGCACGACTTCACCGTGACCAGCGAAGACAAGGCCGGCAACGTCAGCGTGCCGTCCGATGTCTATGGCGTGGTGGTTGATACCGTGGCACCGAACAAGCCGGTAATCGAGACCGTGTATGACGACCAGGGCGATGTGACCGGCAATTTGAACTCCGGTGACGCCACGGATGACGCCAAGCCGCAGATCAGCGGCAGCGCCGAGCCGGGCAGCACCGTGGTCCTCTACAGCGACGGGGAAAAGATCGGCGAAGCGGTGGTAGGCGACGATGGCAAGTGGACCTTCGAGCCAGGTCAGGCACTGCTCGACGGGAAGCACGACTTGTCCGTGGTGAACGTAGACAGCGCCGGCAACGAAAGTGCACCGTCGGAAGTCTTCACCCTCGTCATCGACACCATGCAGCCGGTGAAGCCGCAGATTACTTCTGTTGTCGATAACGAAGGCGCGAAACAGGGGCAACTGGTCATAGGGGAAGTTACCGACGATCTGCAGCCGGAGGTCTCCGGCAAGGCCGAGGCCAACAGCAGCGTGACCATATGGGACAACGGCCTGAAGATCGGCCAAGTGCAGGCTGATGCAAATGGCGACTGGACCTTTGTACCGGCCGGCCCGCTGCAGCTTGGCGCGCACGCAATCCATGTGACTGCCGTGGACAAGGCCGGCAACGTGAGTGAGCCGTCGGAAGCTTTCGATTTCTCGATCAACCGGGAATTGCCTTCAGCCCCTTCCATCAATGGCGTCATCGACATGGTTGGCGAGTTCGTCGGCAACGTTCAAAGTGGTAGTTCCACGGACGATAGAAAACCAACGATCCACGGCAAGGGGGCACCCGGTGAGACGATCCAGCTGAGCGTGGACGGTGTCGTGGCTGGAACCACCGTTGTGGGCGAGGATGGCTCATGGCGGATCAAGCTGGATGTTGGAATGGCTGATGGCCTGCGAGTGTTTACTGCGGTCTCACTCAGTGCGGCAGGTATCCCCAGCGATGTGAGCAATGAATACTCCGTTCTGCTGGATACGGTGGCTCAGGATGCTCCAACCATCGAATCTGTGTACGACGACGTCGGTGCTTGGACGGGCAATTTGACCGACGGCCAGTACACCGATGACCGCAGGCCGGTATTCAGTGGCAAGGCTGAGCCGGGTTCCATGATTGTTATCTATGACAACGGTGAAGATGTTGGTGACAACGCGCGGGTAGATGCCAATGGCAACTGGACATGGACCCCGGAAAGTAACCTCAAGTTTGGTGAGCACGTATTCGAATTTGAGGCATACGACAAGGCGGGAAATGTCAGTGAAACGACAAAGTGGACACTGATGATTGGCAGTGTCACGCGGGCTGCATCGTCGGTCGATGAATTGGACGATTCACTGTCCATCCAGGAGCTTTTGACGGATGGTGCCAATGAAGTTCTTGTCGGCGGTATGGATGCGCATCCTGTTTTGATTCTTGAGCATAGTTTGAATGCACAGGTCATTGCTGATGAATGGCTTTCCGAGGTGGATCCGTTGAGCACTTCTTCAAATGAAGGAGTGGCGTCTGAAGTGGCTGTCCTGCCGGAAAATCTGCATCAGTTTGATAACCAGATGGTCGGTTGACGAACAGTTGCCGGAGAGTCTCGGTGAGACTCTCCGGTGCTTGGTGCAGACCGCCCCCTGCACGAGATTGGCATGGCGGATTCTGCTGCGGCCAGCGTTGCGGCGAAGAACGTTCAAGCGAAGAACGTTCAAGCATCTTCAAGAGTGACCCCGGTCGTCACTCAGAGAATGAGATGGAAACGGCCGGAACATCGCCGGGGGCATCTACGTTTCCCCGGTCGTTTGGGCATCCCCGACGCATTTGCCGGGTTGCCGTCATGAGGCTGCCTGGCCAGATGAAATGGATTGATCAGTGTGAATCATGGATGCCGAGCGCATGCCTTTAGGTGGCTGCTGCATCGGTATTCCTCTCCTTTGCTGCGTATTGAATGGAAGAGAAGGCAATGAACTCTCAAGTATCGAAAAATGAAGAAAATTCCGTCGCGGTAGACCGCGCGGTTGTGAATGCCGACGCTGGCGTCCTGGCGACTGCAAACAATCCCACTCCGGTTATCGAGAATGTGCTGGACGACAGGGGCGTCTATCAGGGCAACGTTGGGAACGGCGGTGTTACGGATGACAGCCGGCCGCAGATCACCGGCAAGGCTCCGGCAGGTGTAGTGGTACACCTTTACGACGATTCTGAGCTGATGGGGCATGTCTTGGTCGGTGAAGATGGCAGCTGGTCATTTACCCCGCGGCTCTCGTTGGGATATGGACAGCATGAGATTTCCATCATTCATCAGTATCCGGATGGAAACTTCAGCGATGTCTCCGCGCCATATCTGATCTTCGTGGACAGGATTGCGCCGGACACGCCTGTCATCCTGGGCATGGTGGATGACGAAGGTAGCATCACGGGCACTATTGCCGTGGGTGACATCACCGATGACAACCGTCCTGTCGTGGAAGGCACGACAGAAGCAAACGCCACGGTCATCGTCTATGACAAGGACAAGGAGATTGGCCGCGCGGAGGCGAACCACGAAGGTAAGTGGCGCTTTACCCCGGAGCCCCCATTGCCTGAGGGTACGCACGTTCTGAAGTACGTCGCTGTGGATCAGGCCGGGAACCAAAGCTCGGAATCCGTATCCTTCGAGTTTGTGGTGGACACGCGTCCCCAGTTGATCAATATCGACAACGCCCATGACGACGCTGGCGTCCTCACGGGTACCTTGGTTTCGGGTAATTCCACGGATGACGCAACGCCGACTCTGCACGGCACCGCGACAGCCGGCGGCATCGTCAAAATCTATGAAGGTACGGTGCTGCTGGGTGAAGCAACCGCTGGCATGGATGGCCGCTGGTCGTTCACGCCGCTGCAACCGCTGAGTGAAGGCCCGCATGAGCTCCAGGCGACAGTGACGCTGCCTGCCAAGGGCGAAGGCGAGCGTTCGCCCAGCTTCAACCTGGTCATTGACCTGAGTGCGCCGGAAGCCCCGAGCATTGTCGAGGTAATCGACAACGTTGGCGTCCAGCAGGGCCCGTTGGAAAATGGCGCTGTTACCGATGACAGCACACCGACCTTGAAGGGCAGGGCGGAAGCCGGCAGCGTTGTGAATATCTACGACAACGGCAGCCTGCTGACGGGGGTTGTGGCGGACAAGGATGGCAACTGGACTTTCACGCCGGGCGCTCCGTTGACCGAAGGTGATCACCGCTTCACGGTCACTGCCATCGACAACGTTGGCAATACAAGTGCGCCTTCGGAAGCGTTTGTACTGACCACCGACTACACCGCGCCGGATACCAGCAAACTGGCCATCACAGGCCTGGAAGACGACCTGGGTGGGATCCAGGGCAATATCGCCTCCGGTGGCGTCACTGATGACAGCCGCCCGTTGCTTAGTGGCACAGGCACGGCTGGCGATACCGTCATCGTCATGGTCAAGGACGGCCTGGGGCAGCGCGAACTTGGCCGCGCCACGGTGGATGTGGACGGCAAGTGGACGCTGCAGGTAGATGCGCCGCTGACCGCGGGCGCCAACGAATTCACGGCCATCGAGAGGGATCCTGCGGGCAATGAGACGGCGCCGAGCGAGCCGTACAAGGTCACCGTTGATACCGGCCGTCCGGAAGTGCCGGTCATCGAGAACGTGCAGGACAACGTAGGCACGGTGCACATGCTGCAGAAGGGCGAAGTAACGGACGACGCCCGGCCGACCATCATCGGTACCGCACAGGCGGGCAATACCATCAAAATCTACGATGGGGGAAACCTGCTGGGCGAAACCTTGGCCGATCTCAATGGCAAGTGGGAGTACACTCCAACGGCTGATCTGGCGGACGGCACACACAACATTACTGCCACTGCGACAAGCGCGGTTGGGCAGACCAGTGATGCAACCGGCATCTGGAACTTCGAGATTGACGCCACCGCCCCAGGCCAGGCCAGCAATCTGCTCGTCAGTGATGACGTGGGCGACAAACAGGGCGCGCTGGTAAACGGCGATGTCACTGATGACAGCACGCCCACATTCACCGGCAAGGCCGAGCCGGGTGCAACCGTGAATGTGTACGACGGCGACACGCTGCTGGGCAGTGCGGATGTGGCGGCAGACGGCAGTTGGACGTTCACTCCGAATGTTCCGTTGGCCGACGGAAAGCATGATTTCACCACGGAAGTGGTGGATCCGGCAGGCAACAGCAGCGGCAAGGGCCCGGTACTGAGCGTGACCGTTGACACGACGGATGTGACCGTATCGATCAACACGTTGGTGGATGACCAGGGTGCGATCACTGGTGCGATCAGTGCCAATGGCGTGACCGATGACACCCGTCCCGAGATTCAGGGCCTGGGTAAGGCGGGCAGCATCATCAAGGTATATGACGGCGCAACGCTGCTGGGCCAGACGGAGGTCAAGGCCAGCGGTATGTGGAGCTTTACGCCGGCTGTGGATTTGGCCCAGGGCCAGCATGCCATCACGGCTACGGCCACGGACAAGGCGGGCAACGTCAGCAAGGCGACACCGCCGTTCAATTTCACTGTCGACACGGCGCCGCCGTCAGCACCGAGCATCGACCTGGCCAAGGATGACGTGGGTGCAGTGCAGGAGAATCTGGCCAACGGTTCGGTGACGGATGATCCGTCGCCGACGCTGATGGGCAAGGCCGAGGCAGGTAGCGTCGTGACGGTTTACGACAATGGCGCAACGCTGGGCACGGCTGTAGCTGACGAATTGGGCAATTGGAGCCTCACGCCGACCACGCCGCTCAACGAGGGCGTGCATACGTTCACCGCTAGTGCCACTGACAAGGCGGGCAACACGGGCGCGCTTTCCGGCGAATTCGTGTTGACCACCGACTACACCGCGCCGGATACCAGCAAGCTGGCCATCACAGGGGTGGAAGACGATGTGGGCGGCGTCCAGGGCAATGTGGCCTCGGGCAGCACCACCGACGATGATTGCCCGTTGCTGAGTGGCACCGGCACGGTGGGTGACACCATTTTCGTGATGGTCAAGGATGGCGCAGGCGAACGTGAGCTGGGTCAGGCAACCGTGGATGCAAGCGGTAACTGGACGCTGCAGGTGACCGTGCCGCTGGCCGCCGGTTCCAATGTGTTCACGGCCATCGAGATGGATCCGGCAGGCAACAAGACCGCACCGAGCGCTCCACACACGATCATCATCGACACCAGCACACCGCAGGTGCCGGTCATCGTGAGCGTGTGGGACGACGTAGGCATTCCGCATGACATGCAGAAGGGCGAAGTCACCAACGACGAAATGCCAACCATCAGTGGCACGGCGCAGGCCAACCACGTCATCAAGATCTACGATGGCGCGACCCTGCTGGGCGAAGCCCTGGCGGGTGCCGACGGCAAGTGGGAGTTCACTCCGGGCGCGGCGCTGAGCGAAGGCCCGCATGACATCACCGCAACAGCTACCAACCCGGTGGGCCAGACCAGTGCTGCGACCGAAGTCTGGAACTTCGTGGTTGATATCACGGCACCCGATCAGGTCACCAATCTGGTGGTCAACGACAACGTGGGCGACAAACAGGCCGCGTTGGTTGACGGTGATACCACTGACGACAACACGCCTGAGTTCACAGGCAAGGCCGAGCCCGGCACCACCGTGGTCATCTACGACGGTGAGACGGTACTGGGTGGCGCGCTGGTGGACAGCAATGGCAACTGGAGCTTCACGCCGAATGTGCCACTGGCGGATGGCAAACACGCATTCACTACCGACGTGGTGGACGTGGCCGGCAACAGCGCCGGCAAGGGGCCGGTTCTGAACATCACTGTGGACACTTCGCCCGTGGTGTTGTCGATCGATACATTGCTGGATGACCAGGGTGCCATCACCGGCGCGATCGCTTCCAATGGTATTACCGACGACACCCGTCCCGAGATTCAGGGCACGGGCAAGGTAGGCAGCACCGTCAAGGTGTATGACGGCGCCACCCTGTTGGGCCAGACCACAATCCAGGCCAATGGTACGTGGAGCTTCACCCCCACTGCCGACCTGGGGCAGGGCGCGCATGCAATCTCAGCCACGGCGACGGACACCGCCGGCAATGTGAGCGCAGCAACTCCATCGTTCAACTTCATCATCGACACCGTGCCGGCCACCCCGCCCTCCATCAAGGGCGTCATCGACATGGTTGGCCAGTTCATCGGTAATGTTCAGAGCGGAAACTTCACTGACGACCGTAAGCCGACCATTAACGGAAAGGGCATTCCCGGTGAGAAGATCCTGCTGAGCGTCGATGGCGTCGTGGCTGGAAGCACTGTTGTCGACGACCTTGGCTCATGGCGGATCAAGTTGGATGTCGGCATGAAGGATGGTCTGCGTGTCTTTACTGCCGTCGCGGTCAGCGCAGCAGGTGTTCCGAGCGCTGCGAGCAATGAGTACTCGGTTCAGCTGGATACGGTTACTCAGGATGCACCGACCATCGAGTCTGTGTATGACGACGTTGGCGAGTGGACAGGCAACTTGAGCGATGGACAGTACACGGATGACCGCAGGCCAGTCTTCAGTGGCAAGGCCGAACCCGGTTCCATAGTGGTCATCTATGACAACGGTGATGACGTTGGCGACAATGCTCGAGTGGATGCCAATGGCAACTGGACCTGGACCCCTGAAAGCAACCTCAAGTTTGGTGAGCATGTATTCGAATTTGAGGCATACGACAAGGCGGGCAACGTCAGTGACTCGGCGAAATGGACCTTGATGATCGGCAATGTCACCCGCGCAGCAGAACAGGACGTTGACGATGTGCAGGCTGCTCCGGCTGACGCCATGCTGACGTTGAACCTTTCGCAGGTGCTGAACGACGGCGGAGTGAATCTGTTCCATGACAGTGGCCGGACGCAGATGATGGTCAAGGGCGGCGCTGGCGACAGCATCAACCTGGATGATCTGCTGGACGATGGCGTCACCGACCTGGGCGACTGGGCGACGTCCGGCAGCCAGACCGTCGATGGTGTGGCGTACACCATCTACCAGCACTCCGGCATGGAGGCTGAACTGCTGGTGCAGGAAGCGGTGAAGGTCAACCTGATCTGAAGCAAGTAAAAAACGGCGGCTGGCAGTGATGCCAGTCGCCGTTTTTTTATGCGTCGAATCGCTGCTTCACTGGCGGTCCATGCATCTACACCCGCCAAGAGGTCGGGAACCGAATCTCAGCCAGCGAGCACCTTCTGCGCAGGCACGCCCCGCAATTGGCCAGCGTTGGAACCTGGAATCTTCAACGTGCTTTCGGATCAATACTTGTTCCGTGCGGAAGCAGGCAGCACCGTGGAGGCGTTGAAGATCAACGCCTGGTTCTTGAATATGTTCCGAGCTCATGCCAGCGCCTTGCTCGGAAGGGCGCATGAAGAAGGCCGAAGACACGGTTGAGTCTGAACGAATGTCAGTCAAGCATTGTCTCTAGGACGTGCCTGATTATCTCGCGGCTTTGTTTGAGTGAATCCCTATTTTTCCCCTGAATGATCGTGGTGATACTCCCCTGTGACGATGGGGCAGCTGCGTTTAGTGGCAGCCTCATTATTTTCATTCCGGAAGAGAAAATTCCGGATGGCTGAAACTGACCAGATGGGTATTGATGAAGATGAACTCAAGCGTGTCCGTAGAGAACAACACACCGCGTAACGCCATTCCAGCCACCGTCCATCCGCTGCCTGCCATTGGAGCGGTGCTGGATGACAAGGGCGCCAAGCAGGGCGTCGTCGCCGAAGGCGGCTATACCGACGACAGCCGGCCATTGATCACCGGCGTGGCGGCGCCCGGCGTAGTGGTACATCTCTACGACGACTCGGGGCTGATGGGCCGGGTGACGGCCGGTGCCGATGGCGAGTGGTCCTTTACTCCACGGATGTCGCTGGCGGATGGTCGCCATGAAATCTCGACCATTTATCAATACCCGAATGGGGACTTCAGTGACGTCTCCGCGCCGTATGTGATCTTCGTGGACAAGATTGCCCCGGACATGCCGGTCATTCTGGGAATGACAGATGATGAAGGCCGCATCACAGGTTTGGTTACCAGTGAAGGGATCACCGACGACAACCGCCCCACGGTGGAAGGCACCGCCGAGGCGAACGCCACGGTCATTGTCTATGACAAGGGCAGGGAAATCGGCCGCGCGCAGGCCGATGCCGATGGCAAGTGGCGTTTTACTCCGGAGCCGCCGTTGGCCGACGGCACGCACATCCTGAAGTATGTGGCAGTGGACCAGGCCGGCAACCAGAGCGATGAGACCGGCTCCTTCGAGTTCGTCGTCGATACACGGCCGGAATTGGTTCAAATCTATTTTGCCGACGACAATGCCGGCAGCGTGACCGGGTTGCTGGTCTCCGACAGCATCACCGACGATTCCACGCCGACCCTTGAGGGTACTGCTACTGCCGGCGGCATCGTCAAAATCTATGAAGGTGACGTGCTGCTGGGGCAGACCGCGGTTGGCTTCGATGGTCGCTGGTCGTTCACGCCGGCAACGCCGCTGAGCGAAGGCGCGCATTCACTGCAGGCAACGGTGTCGTTGCCGGCCAAGGGGGAAAGCGAGCGTTCGCCGAATTTCAACCTGGTGGTGGATTCTGCAGCGCCGGATGCACCAAGCATCGTATCGGTGCTCGATGATGCCGGCCCACATCAGGGCAGCCTGGCAAGTGGTGCCACGACTGACGACAGCACGCCGACGCTGAACGGCAAGGCTGAGGCGGGCAGCACAGTGCGCATCTTCGACCACGGCACTCTGCTGGGCAGCACTGTGGCCGACACCAATGGCAATTGGAGCTTCACCCCTGTTGCATCGTTGCAGGACGGTGAGCATGTCTTTACTGCAGTGGCGGTGGACGCAGTGGGCAACGCCAGTGGCAGTTCGGCTTCACACGCCGTGATTGTGGATACCACGGCACCTGAGAAGCCAACCATTGTCAGCGTCCTGGATGATGCCGGCGCGGTGACGGGTGAGGTGGTGAATGGAGGCTCCACCGATGACCGGCAGCCACTTGTCAGTGGCCAGGCGGAAGCTGGAAGTACCGTGATAATCCGCGACAAGGGCGTTGAGATCGGCCGCGTTGTATCGGATGCCAATGGCAAATGGAGCTTTGAGCCGGCTGCTCCGCTGAACAAGGGCGGCCATGAGCTTTCCGTGGAGGCAATGGACGTTGCGGGCAACACCAGTGCTCCTTCAGACAGGTTTGACTTCAGTGTCGTCAGCAACGGCGATGACTATGCCGAGCCCTTGGAGACCACTGGTCGCAACATCAGTCTGTCGGTGGTCCTGGACAACTCGGGTTCGATGAATGGATCTTTTCTGGCTGCTGCGCGGGAAGCGTTGAGAACAACGGTGTCGAGCTATCTGAATTTTGGTTCTACGGTCACTGTCAATGTGATAACCGGCGTCAGTGATAGAACATTCACCATCACAGGCAAGGAAGATCCTGCCTACGCGGCCTTTGTGACGTCAGTGAATAGCAGTATTGGGCTGGACTATACGCACTACTCCGTGATCAGTCGGGTTGAAGCTGCAATCAAGGCGGAGTACGCCGATAAAAATTTTGATCCGAACACGCTCAAGCAGGTGTTCTTCTTTGGCGATGGTCTCAATCCGTTGTCGGCGACCGGGATCGCAAGTTGGCAGAACATGATCTCGGATCTGTCCGAGAAATCGCCGATCAGTTCCACTTTCGTGCTGATACCTGCTGAGCCCAAGAACAATGGATATCCGGCCTATCAGGGCCCGGTTGAGGCGATTGTGAACCAGCCTCTGTTGGTTGCTCCGGGCCCGGCAGAGATTGAAGAAGTCGTGGCCTCACTGCTTGTCGCAGGTACGGTGTCTGGCAACTTGCTGGACAACGATGAGGATGTGGTGCGTGATGGGAGCGAGCGCCTGACTCAGGTTTCGTTTGAAGGGCAGGTTTTCAGCGTCGACGCCAGCGGCACCCTGGTGGTCGAAAACTCTGATGGCAAGACAGCTGCACGTTACGACGCGACCACCGGGCGATTGAGCATCGATACCGTTTCCGGAAGGCTGATTGTCTATCTGACGGGCGGTGGCGGGCATGAAGCCGGTGACTACACCTATCAGTCAAAAATGCGCCTGGAGGCTGGACTGGAGCGGGTCATCACGGATGTATTTGGCTATGTCGCTACCAGTAACGCAGGGGGGACCCAGGCCTCGAACCTGTATGTCGAAATCAAACAAAAGGAAGGCACGGTAACCCTTGCTGCCATGGGCAAGGACAGTGGTGCCATGGGGGATTATTCGACAGCGGATGGTTCAGCCGGTCGGGAGGTCAGCGGCACCTTGGATTACCCGTTGGCAGAGGGGCTGAAGGTCGAGGTGTCGACCGATGGCGGAAAGACATGGCACGAGGCCGTGACCAAAGGAAAGAACTGGATGTACCTGGACATGACTTCACATGCCAGCAGCTGGGAGATCCAGGCCCGTATCAGTGACGGCACCACGCACGGCAAGCTGTTGCAGTCGCAGCAGGTAACGCTGGTGGAAGGCGCTGGAGCTCCGACCATCACCCGGATTCCTGATGCCGAGGGCATCTACACCACCGCCAAGGCGCGCGATGGATCGCAGGTGTTGCTGTCATTGGGTGGTACAGGTGCCAAGGCGGGCGATACGGTGCACATCCAATGGGGCATAACCACCTACGAGCAGGTATTGACGCAGGTGGATATCAACTCCGGCCTGGCTACCATCAATGTGCCCGCGACGGCCACGTACTCAACCCAGGGGGCGTCCAAGGATTTCTCGGTAACTGCGCAGATCATCACAACCGATGGTGCCATCGGCGCGGTGTCGGCCCCGTACGCGGTGGTCGGCACGCCAGTTAAGGCGAACGTGTCCGATACGCTGCAGAAGGTGGTGGTGGATGGGGAATATGTGGGATCCGGTTTCAAGGTAAGCAGTACGGGTAGCCTCAGCAAGACGGGACAGACTCCGACTGCATTGGCAGGCCTGACCCTGAGCGGGGACGTACATGCTGAAACCACGTTTGCACTGGATAAACCGGCGAGCTACTTCACGCTTCGCCTGACGGGCATCGACAACACCGTGGGGACGCAGATCCAGGTGTTTGATGTGAAGGGCAACCTGATCCATTCGGAGAACTTCATCGGCGGAACCGATGCACGCCACACGAAGGTCTTCTCGTTCGCCTCCACGGAGTTGGTGGACATTGGTTCGTTCAAGGTGGTGACCTTGGGCTCCAGCGTGACATTGGATGCCTTCACCCAGACTGTAGTCACCCATTCGGCAGAACTCCGCGATCCGAATCTGATCGACTCCGCATTGGAGACCTTTGCGGGAACCGAAGGCAATGATGTGGTATCGCTGTCCATCTCATCGGCGACCTACTTCAAGCAGGATTCCGCGGGCATTCACGGTGGTGCCGGTATCGATACGCTCGCACTGGCTGGCGCCAATCACCAGCTCAATCTTTCAAGCGCGGGGAGCAAGGTGAGTTCAATGGAGATCATCGACCTCACCGGCACCGGCAACAATACGCTGACATTGGGTTTGTCGCAGGTATTGGAAAATGGTGCGGTCAACGCATTCCACACGGGAGACAAGAGTCGCGTGCAGATGCTCGTCAATGGCGATGCAGGTGACAAGGTTGTCCTCAGTGATCTGCTGGCCAACGGCAATGATTTTGGCGATTGGGTGAAGGCGTCGGCTGTGATTGTCAACGGCCAGGCGTACGACTCGTACCAACACTCGTCGCTGGGCGCGGAGCTGTTGGTGCGGATTGGCGTGACAGTGACGGTTACCAACTCTGCAACGGTGGGGGTGGAGAGTGCTTCCGGCACGGATCAGGTCAAGAGTAGTGGGCTTCCCGTCGAAGATGCGATGCTGACATTGAACCTCTCGCAGGTAATGAACGACGGCGGCGTGAATCTGTTCCATGACAGTGGCCGGACCCAGATGATGGTCAAGGGAGGCGCTGGTGACAGCATCAACCTGGATGATCTGCTGGACGATGGCGTCACCGATCTGGGCGACTGGGCAGCATCGGGCAGCCATACCGTCGACGGTGTGGCGTACACCGTTTACCAGCACTCCGGCATGGAGGCTGAACTGCTGGTGCAGGAAGCCGTTAAGGTCAATTTGATCTGACATGGATGAAAACAGGCGGCTGGCAGTGATGCCAGTCGCCTTTTTTTATGCGTCGAATCGATGGTTCACAGGTACTGGGTGCAGTGCGGATATCGGTGGACCCATCCACAAGCTCGGGAGAGCGTGTGGGCCGGATGAAGTCAATCTGTAGATGGAACGTGCCGATCACCCTGGATGTGAGCGAGTCGCAATTCAATCAAAGAACGTGTGCTCTGCGCGTACGGAAGGTGCCTGCGAGTGCTTTTGAACAAGCGAATATTGATGGGCGTCAATCAGATATTTCTTCAATAAGCGCCGGTTTATCTGCTTCTTGTTTTTGAGGTAGTTCCTATTTTTTTCAACCACTGGTTGTAGTGATACTCCTTGTGATGATGGGGCGGCCTCGTTTCGCAGGCAGCCCTTCTTTACTGTTCCGGAACAGAGATTTCGGGATGGCCGCAACCGACCAGATGGGATTGAAGAAGATGAACTCAAGCGCGTCCGTAGACAGCAACACATTGCGTGGCTCCATTCCGGCGGTCGTCCATCCGCTGCCCGTCGTTGGAGCGGTGCTGGATGGCAAAGGTGCCAAGCAGGGCGTCGTTGAGGAGGGAGGGTATACCGACGACAGCCGGCCACTGATCACCGGCACAGCGGCTCCCGGCGTGGTGGTGCATCTCTACGACGACTCGGGGCTGATGGGCCGCGTTACAGCCGGTGCAGATGGCGAATGGTCCTTTGCTCCACGGATGTCGTTGGCAGATGGTCGTCATGAAATTTCAGTGATTTATCAGTATCCGAGCGGCGATTTCAGCGATGTCTCCGCGCCATATGTGATCTTCGTGGACAAGATCGCACCGGACATTCCGGTCATTCTTGGAATGACAGATGATGAAGGCCGCATCACCGGGATAATTGCCAGTGAAGGCGTCACCGATGACAACCGCCCAACGGTAGAAGGTACTGCTGAGGCGAACGCCACGATCATTGTCTATGACAAGGGCAAGGAAGTCGGTCGTGCGCAGGCCAACGCCGAAGGCAACTGGAGTTTTACCCCGGAGCAGCCGTTGGCTGACGGCACGCATATCCTGAAATACGTGGCAATGGACCAGGCCGGCAATCAGAGCGATGAGACCGGCTTGTTCGAGTTCATTGTGGACACGCGGCCGGAACGTATCGACATCAACATTGCCAATGACGACGTTGGCAGTGTGACTGGCGTATTGGTTTCCAACAGCATCACCGATGACGCCACGCCGACGCTGCTGGGCTCGGCCACTGCCGGCGGAATCGTCCGGATCTACGAGGGCGCGGTGCTTCTGGGCGAAACCACGGCGGGGGTGGATGGCCGCTGGTCGTTCACGCCGTCCACACCGTTGAGCGAAGGCGCCCATTCGCTGCAGGCGACGGTGACGCTGGTAGCCAAGGGCGAGAGCGAGCGCTCACCGGGCTTCAATCTGGTCGTGGACACCACCGCCCCGGCCCAGCCGAGCATCGATACGATCGTTGACGACGTTGGCCATCTTCAGGGTGTGCTGGTCAAAGGACAGCTTACCGATGACGCCCAGCCGATGCTGACCGGCCATGCCGAAGCCGGTAGCAGCGTATACATTCATGACAACGGCACGCTGTTGGGCAGCACACTGGCGGGAAGTGACGGCCTGTGGAGCTTCACACCGGCGGTGCCGCTGGCCGAGGGTGCGCATGATTTCTTCGTGACCAGCACCGACGCCGCAGGCAATGTCAGTGCTGCATCGGATGTCTACGGGGTGGTGGTCGATACTACTGCACCAAATAGACCGACCATCGACAGTGCTTACGATGACGTGGGTGCTGAAACCGGAAACCTGACTTCAGGCGCGCATACAGATGATGGACAGCCATTGTTGTCCGGTACGGCCGAGCCCAACAGTACCGTTATCATCAAGGATGGCGCAGTGGAAATTGGCCGCGTACAAGCGGGCGCCGATGGCAAGTGGAGCTTCGAGCCCGGCGTGGCGCTGAAGGACGGTGACCATGCGTTCACTGCCGAGGCGATGGATCCTGCTGGGAACATCAGCCAGCTCTCCGATACCTTTGACCTGAATGTCTATCCCAGCGGGGATGACGCGACCGGCCTGCTGGGCAGCGGGCTAAAGCCAATGAGCGTGACCTTCATCGCCGACGTTTCGGGCAGCATGACTGGAAAACAGGCGGAGATGCGGGCAGCGCTGACCAAGCTGATTGCCACCTACGCTGCCATGGGCACTCCCGTCACCTTCCGATTGATCAGCTTTTCCTCTTCGGCGCAGGACCGGGGCATCTACAAATTCAGCAGCACCGATGATGCTGACTACGCCAAGCTCCTGAGTGCGGTGAACGGGCTGTCCGCCAGCGGTGGAACCAGCTTTGAAGCTGCACTCAATCTCGCGATGCAAAAAATATCGGCAGAAAGCATCGCGGCCGATTATGACCCCAATGCCAACAAGCAGGTCTTTTTCCTGTCTGATGGCGGCGCGACGACTTCGACGGAGACCTTGCAGCGGTGGCATGCGCTGATGGCGGATCCGGACGGGAATGCAGCCACGCAGAACCCGATCGTTACTACCACGATAGGCATCGGTGGGGGTGCCAATGTTCAGAAATTGAACGAAATCTCCACAAGCGGCGGCACGATCCAGGCCACCAATCCGGGTGATCTGAGCCAAGCGGTGATCAACAACGTGGTTGTTGACAGCGCCGACGGCAATATTCTGGGCAACGATGCCAGGATCGACCAGGGCAACGATCCGCATATCAAGCAGATCAGCTTTGAGGGCGTCCTCTACAAGATCAACAGCGCAAACATGCTGGAGATTGAAGGGGCGTCCAACACGGTGGTGGCCAGCTATGACCGTGTCAGCGGCAAGCTGCTGCTGGAGAACGATACCGGCCGACTGATCATGTACATGCATGACTCGCCAGGCCACAAGGCTGGCGACTACCGCTACGAGGTGAAGGCCAGCCAGGCACTGACGCTGCTCGATGTGGTGAGCAACGTGTTTGGATACATCGCCGCGGACGCGGGTGGCGGCAGTCAGTCCGCCACGTTGACGGCTGATGTCAAAACGGTGAACAGGGTTGACGGCGATACGGTCCGGATCACCTCCATCGGCAAGGATTCCGGTGATGCGGGTGACCATGTCACCGCTGATGGCAGCGCCGGTCGCGTGGTCACGGGTGAAATCGCCATGAAGCTTGGTGAAGGCATGGCGCTGCAGGTGTCCTTCGACAAGGGCGCCTCCTGGGAGTCCGTGCGTGTGCTGCCCGGCCTGCAATGGGCGGCCGTGGACAAGGCCGCACACGGCGGCGATTGGACGGTGCAGACCCGCATCGTGGACAAGGCCGGTAACACCGGCGGCTTCATCGAGCAGGACATGGTGCTGGCTGCCCGCTGCGGTGCGCCGAAGATCGTGCGGATCGTGGAGGCCGAGGGCGTCCTGACGGCTGCTGAAGCCTCGAACGGCGTGGATATCAACCTGTCCCTGGCCGATACCGGAGCCAAGGCCGGCGACATCGTGCACGTGCGTTGGGGGATCGGCATGTACTCGCAGGTGCTGACCACACTGGATGTCATGACGGGCCTGGTGCTGGTGAAAGTGCCGGCCGCAGTGACGGCTTCCAATAGCTCTGGAACCGGGCAGGGCACGCTGCATGACTTCCAGGTCACCGCGTCCATTGTTTCCAATGGCGTGAAGGGCGCAGTCTCCGATGTCTACGAGGTGGTCGGTGGGACCTTCTCGACGAAGACGCTTGCCGACACACTGAACGTGGCAGCCACGGTTGTTGTCGACAACACCTACGCAGGCAACGGGATGAAGGTCAGCACTGCCGGTGCCGGCATGGCAAAAACAGCGGCCACGTCCGCCACGCTTGCCGGCCTGACGTTGACGGATCCGGTTTCGGCCAACGCACTGTTTGAATTGACCTTGCCGGCGACCCGTTTTGGGCTGCGCTTGTCCGGCCTGGATAACGCCGCTGGCGGTGCGCTGATCATTATTTACGACACGGCGGGCAACGAGGTCCATCGTGAAACAGTGACGGGAACCCTGGCTTCCGGCCGATACGTCAAGAGCTTCGTCTATACGGCTGCCGAGGGCGTGGATGTGGGCAGCTTCGAGGTGGTGTCGGCAACCGGCAGCGTCACCCTGGATGCCTTCAATCAAACACAGGCCTTGCATGTAGCCGACGGGCGCGATGCACACAAGATCGACGACAGCGCAGACAGCTACTACGGCGGCATCGGGGATGACGTCATCAGCCTGGGCTACTCAGCGGCCATCTATTTCAACAATGCCAACAACAAGGGCATTCATGGCGGTGATGGTGTTGATACGCTCAAGCTCCTTGGTGCCGGGCATGCAATGAACCTGAACCTGCCTGCGTCGGCAGGAAAGCTGACGGGTGTGGAGGTCATCGACCTGACCGGCACTGGCAACAACACGCTGATGCTCTCGTTGCAGGATGTGCTGGCAAACGGGCAGACGGATCTGTTCCATGCCACGAGAAACCACACCGTGCAGATGATGGTGAAGGGCAACGCCGGTGATGTCGTCAACCTGGATGATCTGCTGGGCGCCAATGGTTTGGACTTTGGCGATTGGGCGCAGACGGGTTTTCAGTCCATCGGTGGAATCTCGTATGCCATTTACCAACATTCCGGGCTGGACGCGGAACTTCTGGTGCAGGATGCGGTGAAGGTCAATCTGGTCTCATTCAAAAACTGATGTGACACAACAGAGCGGCAGTCGACCATGGGTCGGCTGCCGCTTTGTTTTTTAACTGTCTTTTCAGAACATCGGGCCGGTTGGGATGTTTCTGCATGAGCCAGCATTCCAGCCGAACGATCCTGGTCGCGCTTGAGTTCGTTCCACAGCAGGTCTACTCGGGATGGGCGTTGGTAAAAAGAGCCCGGCGGAGAACCGTTTCGATGCCGGTTGAAACGGATGTTGCGCGCATTTTTTCCGGTTTGAGTGCTTTCCTATGTACTTGAAGTTTTCAGGTCGGGATACTCGCCGCGAGTCACGAATCGGCTGCGCGGTGTAGCGCCTGCTGGCTCAATGCGTCCGGACCTGAATTCCGCGCAGTCACAACTGGCAACTTCAAATGATGAGCTCATTCGTATCGGTGGAGGGTGGTAATCCGCCCGGCATTGCCGTAGCTGCTGGCGGTGCGACCGCTGACAAACTCGCCTGACTACCTGCTTCCACACCCGAAGTACGCGCCGCAGTCTCAACAGGCCGCGTCACGCAGCTTGCTGCATCTTCTTCATCTTCCGGAAAGATGTTCCGGCCCCCAATAACCCACGGCTCAAGAGGTAAGTTCAATCGTGCCCGTACAAGATAACGCCTGGCGTAACGCCAACCTGTTCAACACCCACAAGCCCACGCCGGCGGTGGGTTTGGTGCTGGATCACAGGGGGGCCAAGCAAGGCGCCGTTGAGAATGGTGGATATACGGATGACAGCCGCCCCCAGGTAACGGGTAAGGCGGCTCCCGGCATAGTGGTGCATCTCTATAACGACTCGGAGCTGATGGGGCAGGCCATAGCAGGTGCGGATGGAGAGTGGTCATTCATTCCGCGTTTGTCGCTGGCGGATGGCTGGCATGAAATCTCCGTCATCTACCAGTATCCAGATGGAGACTTCAGTGACGCATCCGCTCCGCACGTAATTCATGTGGACAGGATTGGCCCGGACACCCCAATCATTCTTGGGGCGACCGACGACGAAGGCCGCATTACCGGCCCCATCGGCAATAAGGGAGTTACCGACGACAATCGCCCCGTGGTCAATGGCACTGCTGAAGCCAACGCTACGGTCATTGTCTACGACAACGGCATCGAGGTCGCCCGTGTGCAGGCGGGCGATGACGGCGCATGGCGCTTCAAGCCCGAGCCGGCGCTGGCCGATGGCACGCATGTGCTGGAAGTTGTGGCAATGGATCGGGCCGGTAACCAGAGTGAATTGTCCGCTCCTTTCGAATTCCTGGTCGATACGCGCCCGGAACTGATCAACATTGACAGTGGCGAAGACGATGTCGGAAGCATCACCGGCATGCTGGTGTCCGGCAGCCTGACCGATGACGCCACGCCGACCTTGCGCGGCACGGCGACGGCCGGTGGCGTCGTGCAGATTTATGAAGGTGCGGTGTTGCTGGGCAATACGACGGCCGGTGCCGATGGTCGTTGGACATTCACGATGACCACGCCGTTGAGCGAAGGCCTGCACGCGTTTGAAGCCACAGTAACGCTGCCGGCCAAGGGTGAGAGTGCGCGCTCGCCAGAGTTCAACCTGATCATCGACCTCACCGCGCCCGCGGCACCGAGCATCACCGAAATCCTGGACGATGTCGGCAGCCAACAGGGTGTGTTGGCGAACGGTGCTGCCACCGATGACGAGACGCCCACGCTGGTGGGGCAGGCCGAAGCCGGCAGCACGGTGACGGTGTATGACAACGGGGCCAAGCTGGGCACCACAGTGGCGGATGCGCAGGGCAACTGGAGCCTGACGCCGGCCGTTGCACTGCCCTATGGCATGCACGCGTTCACGGTTGTGGCCGCCGACAAGGCTGGCAACGTCAGTGCGCCTTCGGCGCCTTATGCCATCACCATTCAGAACCTTCCGCCGATGCAGACGGCAACGCTTACCGGCATCGGCAAGGACAGTGGCTCCAGCGCAACGGATTTCCTCACCAACGATGGCAGCGCAGGCCGCCTGATGGTGGGCACGTTGTCGGCGCCGTTGGCCGCTGGCGACGTGCTTCAGGTCTCGACTGATGGAGGCCGGACCTGGACTGCCGCGCTGGTCAAGGGCGATGCATGGAGCGCGCAGGATGCCAACAGTCACGCGAGCGATTGGTCAGTGCAGACGCGCGTGGTCAATGCCAGCGGAAATGCCGGACCAACCAGTGTGCAGGCGGTTGTCCTGGACACCACGGCGCCTGGCGCGCCCCTTTCGTTGACGACCAGTGGTACGCAGGCGACTGTCACCTTCAACAAGAAGGATGCCGAAGTGGGCGGCAGCATCAGCCTGACCTATGGCAGCAATCGTTACGAAAAGGTGCTGACCGCCGCGGACGTGGCTGCCGGACGCGTTGCCGTTACTGCGCCGTTCTCATTGGGAGCCCAGACCGCTGCCGCGCTGGTGGACAAGGCAGGTAACATGTCCAGCCAGTCATTGCAGCAGTCGTCGTACAGTGAGAACTTCGACAGCATCATGGGTGGCTACAAGATGGCCACCGGCACAACCTACAAGCTGGGAAGCTTGACGTTCCATAGCATTTGTTCAAGCGGTGGATGGTTCTTGAACTGCTTCTATCCGCAAGGCCTTTTTTCAAGCGCTTACACCTCCCACATGCATTCCAAGCCGTACTCGAACTCGCTTTGGGTGGCGGGCAGCATGCGGATCAACCTGGACAATGGGCTGAAGGGGGACAAGCTCAGTTTCTACATGGGTGACAACAACCACTACGCTCAAGTCCGCTTGTACGCTGCGGACGGAAGCCTGCTGCACAGCTCCAGCGTCGCCGCCCTGAATGGGATGGTGAACATTGATGTATCGGCGACCGGGAAATCGTTCTCCAGGTTTGAAATCACCACGTCCTACAACTGGCTGCAGAAGGGCGATGACCAGGTATGGATCGACAACATCCAGATCTCCAGTATTGGCAGCGTCAAGACGCCGGGGCTGTACACGCTGACCAGCGCCACCGTGGGTGGGCTGCGCGGTGATGCCGCCAACAACACCTTCCTTGTGAGCAGGGCAGTTGACCTGGGCGATTCGAGCATCGCCGGCAACGGTGGCATCGATACGCTCAGGCTCACGGGTGCCAACCAGGTGCTTGACCTGACCGCACTCGGCACCAGGGTCAGCTCGGTTGAGATCATCGACATCACTGGCAGCGGCAACAACACGCTGACGCTCGGGGTTTCGGATGTACTGGAAAATGGCACAGTCAACGCGTTCTACAACGATGGTGCAGGGCGTGTGCAGATGATGGTCAAGGGCAATGCAGGCGACAAGGTGAACCTGAGTGACCTGCTGGCCAATGGCAACGACTTTGGCGATTGGATTGTGAAGCCGGCAGTAGCGATTGGCGGAGTGATGTACGACTCGTACCAACATTCCGCGCTGGGTGCCGAGATTCTTCTGCAGAAGACACTCAGCGTCACGGTCAGCAACGCACCCGGCCGCAGCTATGGCGGCGACGGCGGGGAGGGCGTTCGCATGGCGGGAACGATGCTGACGCTGAATCTCTCGCAGGTCATGAATGAGGGCAGTGTGAATCTGTTTGATGACGGCGCGCCGAGTCGCATGCAGATGCAGGTCAAGGGACGGGTCGGCGACACGATTGAACTGGACGACTTGTTGGCCGATGGCCGTGACCTGGGTGATTGGTCCCTGTTGGGCTCCAGGCTGATGGACGGCGTTGCCTACGCGGTCTATCAGCACTCGGGCATGGATGCCGAGGTAATGGTCCAGGATGTGGTGAAGGTCAACCTGATCTGATCCAACGGTTGGGCAGCTGCCGCTGAGGTGGCTGCCCATCCATGGCCGCTGAATCCACTGTTCATCGCCGATGCGCGAAGCGTGTGCGGCATTTGCGTGTTGCTGGGTTGCGTGTTGGATGCAGGGCGTTGGGCGCTCTGCTGCGCATGTGGTATGGGCTGAAAAGGTGCTGTGATGCACATTCGGCGGTACTGCTGGTGCGATCTGGGATGGGTCCCTGGCGGTGCGCCTGCAGTTTGAGACATTTCCTATGTACTCAAATTGGCGCTGCCGGAATACTCGCGGCAATGATGTGCTGATGGCGTTTAGTCCTACTCCCGTCATCAGTGCACCGGGGATGACTCCGGAACTCGTTGCGGATCAAGCAGGTATGTTCGAGATGGCTGTAATCACCGCTGTAGCCGCCAAGGAATCTCCCTCCAGGGCTCATGCACGAAGGCAGGTCAAAGGGCGGACGGGTGATGCGATTGACTCGGATGATGTACGGGCTGGGCGACGTGATGCCGATGATTGTCTTCCACGGCGCTTCAGCGGCGCAGCCGGAGTTTCCCCTGCGGTCCACCTGCTCCCGGGAATGAATGCCGGAGTTCTGGTCCAGGACGCGGTGAAGGTAAGTCACATCTCATGAGAAAGCTGGCTACCGGATTGGACACCGGCAGCCAAATTGTCTGTGTCCAGTCACCACAAACCCGTATCTGGGCAACTACACGCCCCGAAAGAGAAATCCATGTATCCGAAAATCAACTTCTCAAAGCTGGCAACCGCTTTTTTTGCCGCTGTCGCACTGTCGCTGTTGGCAGCAAATGCCCAGTCCGCAGTCCTGCAGTCTGCCTTCAGTGATGCGTATCAGCCTGTTCAGGGCGTGGCCGATACCCAGGCCCAGGTGGTCTATTACCGTCCCGGCACGCCGGGCCAGAAGGCAGACCCGGCCTTTGTCTATATCGACAAGGAATTCCATACCGGCCTGCTGCCTGGCGGCTATACCGTGTTCTGTGTTGCGCCGGGCCGCCATGGCTTGAGCGCAGTGTTGGACGATGCGCCGCGTTACAGCGGCAAACGTGTGCAGCCGGGTGTCCGTTTGACGCCAGGTCAGACGCGCTTCATCCGTGTAAGTGAAGCGGGCAGCCCGGAGCCGCAGCTGGTCGAACGGGAGATCGCCGAGCGCGAACTTGCAGGTGCGCTGCGCCAGGCGCATGTGGTCTCGCGTGCGACATCGGTACAGGCCTGCGATTACGTCAAGCGGCCGGAAGTTCATGCCTACTCGCTGTCCAGCGATGTGTTGTTCGGCTTTGGCAAGTCGGCCTACGAAGATATCCGTGCGGAGGGCCGCAAGGAGTTCGCTGAGATGTTGCGCAAGTTGAGTGCGGAGAACCTGCAGGTTGACCAGATCGAAGTGGTTGGTCACACCGATGCAATTGGCAGCATGGCGTACAACGACGCCCTGGGTCTGCGCCGCGCGCAGACAGTGCGCCAGTTGTTGATCGACGCCGGAATCGTGCCGGAGCGTATCAGCGCCAGTTCCGCAGGCAGCCGACAGCCGGTGACCGATGGTTGCTATGGCAGCCGCAGTGCACAGATCGCCTGCTATGCGCCGAATCGTCGTGTGGTGGTCGAGGTCTCGGCGCGCGGGCGGAAGTAACGGAAGGTAATCCGTAGCGGCGCCTTCTGGCGCCGCCCGGAGCCCACGTTCGCATGGCGCAGGCAAGCGCAGGCGCCTTTATGGAATACAGGTAGGTGATTCATGTTTTGGAATATCGGGTTGATGTGTTCTGCAATGAGTGCAAGCACGCGCGCTTTTGTCGCCGCGCTGGCTACGCTGTCAGCGCTGTTGCCGGCGGCGAGTCTGGCGCAGGGCCTGCAGGGCGATGTGCTGGGCAACCATTTCGCCGAAACCGGCCGGGTAGGTGAAGACCAGGCACAGGTGGTCTATTACCGTGCTGCGGACGAACTGGGCCACGGCGCAGCCAATGTCTACCTGGACCAGGAGTTCGTGACCGGGCTGACGCCAGGCGGCTATACCGTGTTCTGCCTTGCACCGGGCCGGCATACGCTGGGTGCGTATCTGGATGATGCGCCGGACTACGCCGGAAAGACGCGCGAGTTGTTCGCGGCCACCTTCAAGGGCGGTGCGACGTACTACCTGAAGGTGCGCGAGGAGGGGCTTAACCAGCCGATGCCGGTCAGCAGGAAAACGGCTGAATCCGAGCTCGGCGCGACCCGTCGGCAGGTGCACCTGCTGTCGCGTGCATCGCGTGCCGAGCCGTGCCGCTACTACGACTTCCTTGATGATCCGCAATTTTCGGTGCGCGATTTCTCACTGCTGGCAGACACCGGCTTCAATGCCCGGGGCGCGTTGACGGCCGAGGGCGACCAAGCTGTTTCGGCATTTTTGGCCGAGCTGCAGAAGAGCAATGCACAGATCGTCCGTGTCGAAGTGGAAGGCCATACCGATCCGATGGGCGCCACTGCCGACAACCAGGCACAGGGGCAACGCTGGGCAGACGGTGTGCGCCGCGCCCTGATCGAGCGCGGTGTGCCGCAATCGGTAGTGTCAGCCTCCAGTTCGGGAAGCCGCGACCTTGTCCGTCACAGCTGCTACGGCAGTCACCAGGAACAGCGGGTGTGCTATGCACCCAATCGTCGGGTAGTGGTCAGGGTGGAGGTGCGTTCAAGCCGGGCGCCGTGATCGCCCCATGAGCAGATACCAGCAGGTCAATGCCGGCCGTCGGCCGGGGCATTGAACAGAACAAGCAGGATGCTGTGGCCATGCAGTTTGCAATGCGTGGCAGGGCAGCTTGAGTTACTGCCAGCATCGGGGCCATGGAGCAGGTCCGTACCTGCGCGATCACGCCAGCTGTGACGCGGGTATGGCTGTGACATCGGCGGGCCGGTGTATCCAATCGCGCTGCAGTGGCCTGGTTGCCACTGCTCGCCTGTGCGTGAGTCCTACGCGGGGCGACGTTTCAGGATGTCTAGGGTATGCGTTTGAAATGGTCCGTCATGGAGCCTTTGCGAGTAGCAGTACTGGACGATCACTCGTTGATCCAACTGGCGATGAAGATGCGCCTTGCACGCGAGGCGGATTTCCTGGTTGTCGGGGTGTATGCCAACAGCAAGGACCTGTTTGCGGCGATGCCCGAGACGCGGCCGGACATTCTGATCCTGGACTACATCCTGGGTGAGGCCGAACTGGATGGCCTGCATCTTCTTGGGTTGATCAGGCGGCGTTTTCCCCGCCTGTGGATCCTGATGTCATCGGCTGCGGAGAAGCCATCGCTGGTCAACCTTGCACTGAATACAGGGGCCAACGGCTTTTTCGGGAAGTCGGAGGACACCGAATTGCTGATCGATGCCGTGCGCAGGGTGGCGGTGGGCGAAACCTACATATCGCCTGCCTTGCAGCATGCGCTGGGCCGTTGTTCAAGCCAGCCGCAGCAGCAGGTTGAAGAGCAGCCCGACGGTTCCAGGCAGTTGCTCAACGAGGCGCAGCTCTCTCCCAAGGAGCGTGAGGTGCTGCGTTGCTGCCTGGACGGGATGTCTGTCTCGCAGATAGCCCGGAAGTTCCTGAGAAGCATGAAAACCATCAGCGGACAGAAGCAGGCTGCTTACCGGAAGCTTGGCATCCGCACCGACGCCGAACTGTTCAAGTTGCAGAGCAGCCTCGTCGACCAATAAGCAGTTCAAGACGAGGTAGTGCTCCGATGTGCGTGTTCAAACGATCTGCCGGCCTGTTGCGTGCATACATCTGCCTGCTGCTGGTGGCGGCTGCGCTCCTGCCGACGCGGGCGCCGGCGGCCGATGCCGGCCTGAATGAACTGCGCCTGCTGAGCCGGGCCAGCAACGATGAGATGCAGCCCGATCTCTCCACGGAAGATTGGCAATGGTTGCGCACCAAGCGGGCGCTGGTGATCGGTACGTCGTCTCCCAGCTTCCCGCCGGTGGAGATGATCAACGCCGACGCCTATTACGAAGGCGTAACCGCCGACGTGCTCGGGGCTGTCGGCAACATGTTGAATGTCGACGTGCGCGTGGTTCGCTTTCCGGACCGTAATGCCGCATTTGAGGCGCTGGAGGAAGGGCGCGTGGATGCCGTGGGCAGTGCCAACAGCTACGAGCTTGGCGTGCGCTCCATCGCCCTGACCCAGAGCTACATGGCCGATGATGCGGCGTTGTACGTCAACAAGGCCGATACCCGGCGGCTGCCGCAACGGCTCAACGGCATGCGCGTGGCCATGGCAAAGGACTACCTGCCGCTGAAGCCGCTCAAGGCGATGTTTCCAGACGCCACCTTTCTCACCCACGATTCGCATGTGAACGCATTGTCGGCACTGGCCTTCGGCAAGGCGGATGTCTACCTGGGTGATGCCGTTTCCAGCAATTATCTGATCAACCTGAGTTACTTCAACTACGTCAGGATCTACCAGGTGCTGGACATGCCGACCGGCGGCTTTGCCTTTGCGGTGAAGTCCGACGCCGCGCAGCTCAAGTCCATCTTGAACGCGGCGTTGACGGCTACCCGAGGCCATCATTCCAGCGAGATTCTCAAGCGCTGGTCCGGTGGCGGCGCCATTGCGTCCAGCGAACGGGCCGAGCTCACGCCCGCCGAACGGCGCTGGATGGCACGCAATCCGGTCGTGCGTTTTGCGGTCAGCAACGACACGGCCCCCTTGTCCTACTTCGATTCCGATGGCCGCTTCAGTGGCATCAGCGCCGATGTGCTCAAGGCCATCTCCGCGCGTACCGGCCTGGAGTTCAAGCAGGCCAGGGAATCCCACATTGGCGAGCAGATAGAGGCCCTGGAGCGGGGCAGTGCCGATGTGACCATGCTGATTCCGACGCAGGCGCGCGAGGAGCAATTCCATTTCTCGCGCCCGTTCGTGCAGACCTCGTTTGCCATCATCACCCGGGACCGGCCAGGAGAGCCGGACAGCGCCTCGACCCTGCGTGGCAAGCGCATCGCGCTGCCGGCCGGGCATGCGTTGCGTGAGCTGCTGCAGCCGGCGTGGGCGTATCGCTTCGTCGATTCGGAAGGCATGCGCTCATCATTGGAGATGGTGGCCAACGGCCAGGCCGATGCAACGATGGCCCTGCTGCCCATCGCCCAGTACTACACGGCCACGCACGAAGGGAATGCGCTGAAGGTCTCAGGGGTTGTGCAGGACACGCCGACCAACCTGGCGTTTGCCACGCGCAAGGGTGACGCCGAGCTGGCGTCCATCCTGGAAAAGGCCTTGCTGCAGATTCCGCCGGACGAGATTGATATCTTCCAGAACCGCTGGCGGCCCAAGTCCGATGTTTCGCATTCGGCCTGGGTGGATTACCGCGGCCTGATCTACAAGGTAGCCGGGGCCGGGGCGCTGTTGATCCTCATGTCCCTGCTGTGGAACCTGTATATCCGCTCGCAGTACAAGCGTCGGCAGCAGGCTGAGAAGGCGCTGAGTGAGCAGCTCAATTTCACCGAATCGCTGATCAATGGCACACCGCATCCGATGTATGTGAGGGACTGCGAAGGCCGCCTCGTTACCTGCAACAGCAACTACCTGGAGGTCTTTGGCGCCAGGCGTGAAGCGGTGGTCGGCAGGACCGCGCTGGAAGGGGTGAAGCTGGACAAGGACGAGGCGCGCCAGTTCCACGATGACTACCTGCGGGTTGCGGCCAGCGGCCAGGCATTGGAGATGGACCGGACTCTGCATCTGCCCGGGCGCACCCTCAGCGTGTACCACTGGATCCATCCGTACTGCGATTCGCAGGGCCGCTTGATCGGGGTGATCTGTGGGTGGATCGACGTCAGTGATCGTCGCCAGCTGATGGAGGAACTGCGCGCCGCATTGGATGCCGCTGACCAGTCGAGCCGGGCGAAAACCACCTTCCTGGCCACCATGAGCCACGAGATACGCACGCCCATGAGCGCGATCATTGGCATGCTGGAGCTGGCGATGAAGCGCGCGGAGCAGGGGCATTTCGACAAGCCTGCCATTGAGGTGGCCTACGATTCGGCGCGGGGTCTGCTCGAGCTTATCGGCGACATCCTCGACGTGGTGCGCATCGAATCCGGGCATGCAAGCCTGTGCCCGCGGCGCGCGAATCTGCGTGAATTGATCGAATCCGTGGCGCGGGTGTTTGATGGCCTTGCACGGCAGAAGTCCATCACGCTTTCCCTGGAAATGGATGCCACCGTCAGCTGCGATGTATTGGTTGACCCCATGCGGCTGAAGCAGGTGCTGTCCAACCTGGTGGGTAACGCAATCAAATTCACCGACAACGGCTCGGTGAGGATCATCGTCAGGGGCAAACCGTTGGCAGATGATCGCCTGCTGGTGTGCCTGAGCGTGGAGGACACGGGCATCGGCATTGCCGAAGCCGAACTGGCGGGATTGTTCGAGCCGTTTGCCCAGGCCGACCATGGCCGCACTTCGCGGGGCGGAACCGGGCTTGGCCTGCCGATATGCAAGTCCCTGTGCGAGCTGATGGGCGGACACATCGCGGTGAGCAGCGTGGCCGGGCAGGGCACGCGGGTAGCGCTGGAGATACCATTCAACGTGCTGCCCGGGTTGCTTGGCACAAGCGGGGCCAAGGAGGAGATGCCAGCGGCCAGCATTCCGCGGATGCGCATCCTCGTGATCGACGACCAGCAGGCCAATCGCTTGTTGCTGGCCCGCCAGCTGGGCCTGTTCGAGCAGGACGTGCTCAGTGCGGAGAATGGTGCCGAAGGCTTACGGGTGTGGCGTGAGCAGGCCGTGGACGTGATCATCACCGACTGCAACATGCCGGTGATGAACGGCTATGAGATGGCGCGTGCCATCCGTCGGGAAGAGGAGCAGGCAGGTCTGGCGCCGTGCGCAATCATTGGTTTCACCGCCAATGCGCAGCCGGAGGAAAAGGCCAAATGTCTGCAGGCGGGAATGGATGACTGCCTGTTCAAGCCGGTGAATCTGAGTGCGCTTTCACAGCTGCTGCTGTCCCTGGCCGGCATGTCGCAAGCGGAGCGTGCGCCGGCCAGCGGGACTGCGGAAGTCACGATGGCATCGATCCTGGGCGAATTGACCGGCGGCGATACAACCATGGGTGCGCTGCTGCTGCAGGAAGCGCACCAGAGTTACATCGATGACCTGGCCGAGCTGCAGCAACAACGGCAGCAGGACGACCCCGATGCCCTTGCGCAGCTGGTCCACCGCATCAAGGGCGGCGCACGCATTCTGCAGGCGCAGGGCATCGTTGAGGACTGTTCACAGCTGGAGCAACTGTGCGCCATGGTCGATCCTGATGGCGAGGTAATGAACACGCTGGCCGATCAGATCGAGCGCGGGCTGGGACAGTTGATTGCCGAGGTTGCCGCCTTCCGTGAGTCCAGCGGCCTGGTGAGCTGAGGCACGGCCTTGCCGGCCGGCTCAGCCGCGTGACAGGGCCAGCAGGCGTTCGGCGATTCTCTCCAGCGGCAGCACCTCGTCAACGGCGCCCATTCGCACCGCGCTGCCAGGCATGCCCCAGACCACACTGCTGGCTTCGTCCTGTGCGAGTGTGGAAGCACCTGCCTGCTTCAGTGCGAGCAGGCCGCGCGCGCCGTCCTCGCCCATGCCGGTGAGGAGGGCGCCAACCGCATTGGCCCCGGCGCTCTGTGCGACCGAGTTGAACAACACATCCACCGCCGGCTTGTGCAGGTTGACCGGCGCGGTGTCATCGACACGGCAACGCCAGCGGGCACCGTCGCGGATGACGCGCAGGTGGCGGCCGCCGGCGGGCAGGTAGGCGTGGCCGGGCAGGATGGCTTCGCCATCGCTGGCCTCGCGCACCGACATGGCCGAGTGCCGGTCCAGCCGTTCGGCAAAGGCCGTGCTGAAGCTGGCCGGCAGATGCTGGGTCAGCACCACCGCAGGTGCGTCGGCCGGCATGGATTCCAGCACCACGCGCAGGGCCTCTGTACCACCGGCCGAGGCGCCGATGGCGATCAGCCGGTCGGTGGTGCGGAACCCGATGTTTGCCGTTGCGCTGCTGGCGGCTGGTGGCCGGCGTGGTGATGACGCCGACGCGCGCACCCGCGAGCGCGCGGCCATTTTTACCTTGCTGCGAATTTCCTCGGCATAGGCCTCCAGCCCGCGTGCAATATCCAGCTTGGGTTTGGCAACGAAGTCCACCGCACCCAACGCCAGGGCCTGCAACGTGGTGTCGGCGCCGCGCTCGGTCAAGGAGGACACCATCACCACCGGCAGCGGATGCAGGCGCATCAGGTTTTCAAGAAATGCCAGGCCGTCCATGCGCGGCATTTCCACGTCCAGTGTCAGCACGTCGGGATTGAGGCGCTTGATCTTTTCGCGTGCCAGCAGGGGATCGGCAGCGGTGCCGACGACTTCGATGCCGGGGTCGGCGGCCAGTAGTTCGGACAGTACCTGGCGTACCAGCGCCGAGTCGTCGATCACCAGCACCCGGCAGGGCGGTTGCAGCATCATTCAAACAGCTCCACGCCGCCGCTGACCGGGGTACGCGACAGCTTGGCACGCGCAGCCGATTCCACGGCCACAACCTCGGCATCGTGTGCATGCGGCAGGCGCTGCACCACCACGCGGCCAGTGATGGGGAAAAACCATATCTTGCGCGGATGGATGCCGCACAGATCCTCGGCCATCACCGGGATGTGCTCGGCATGCAGGTACTGCCGCACGAACTCGGCATTGCGGGTGCCAACGGGATTGCTGGTGAAGCCCTTGAGCACATTGGCGCCGCCAAACACCTTGGCTTCCAGGCGCTTGCGGTTGGCGCCGCGTTTGAGCAGATCGTTGATCAACAGCTCCATGGCATAGCTGCCGTAGCGTGCAGGAGCACCATCGCCGACATGGCCTTCCGGCAGCAGAAAATGATTCATGCCGCCGATGCCCAGCAGAGGGTCACGGATGCAGGCCGCCACGCAGGAGCCCAGCGTTGTGGTCAGGGCGGTATCGTCGTCCACCACCAGATACTGCGTGGGCAGCAGCTTGGCAGCGGTGGTCTGGAAACGACTGTCGTGATAGCGCATCACGTCATCGGGAAAGCCATGCGCCGGTTTCATGCGGCGCCCCGACGGGTGCGACGGTACAGGGTGCGGCCGCAGGGCTGGATCAGGTCAGCGGCGTGCAGGTAGTTCTCGGAATGGCCGGTGTAGAGCAGGCCGTCGTCGCCCATGTGTTCGACCAGGCGTGACAGGATGCCGCGTTGTGTTGGTTTGTCGAAATAGATCATTACGTTGCGGCAGAACAGGGCGTCGAATGGACCCCCGACGTCATAGCGGGGAGCCAGCAGATTCAATGGCCGGAACTCGATGAGCGAACGCAAGGCCGGGGCTACCCGGCATTTGCCTTCGTTCGGGCCGGAGCCGCGTTGGAAGTAGCGCCGCTTGAGCGCGATGTCCAGCCCGGCGATGCGCTCCATGGCATAGACGCCCTGGCTGGCGGTGGCCAGCACCTGGGTGTCCACATCGGTGGCAAGGATGCGCACGGGTGGTGTCATCGTGCCGAAGGCTTCGCAGGCGGTGATTGCCAGCGAGTAGGGTTCTTCGCCGGTGGAGGCCGCGCACGACCAGATTTTCAACGGTGCCTTGGGGGCGCGCAGCAACAGCTCGTCACGCAGCTTTTCAAAGTGATGCGGCTCGCGGAAGAAGGAGGTGAGATTGGTGGTCAGTGCATTGGTGAATGCCTGCCATTCCTCGCCGCCATGCCGCTCCAGCTGATCGAGATAGTCCTTGAAGCTGCGCAGGCCAAGCGTGCGCAAGCGTCGCGACAACCGCCCGTAGACCATGTCGCGCTTTGCAGGCACCAATGCGATACCGGCGCGCGCATGGATGAGCTCGCAGACACGTTTGAAATCACGGTCATTGAACTCGAAGTCGCGCTCGCCGTGGCCAATGCTGGGCATAGGGGATGTTGCTCCGCTCAGCTGGCCAGTGCGAATGCCGCTGGGGCGTTCGCAACCTCGGACGCGCGGTGCTGTTCCAGGCGGAACACGGCGACTGCCTGGTCCAGCTGGTTGGCCTGTTCTTCCAGCGAGCGTGCCGCGGCGGTGGCTTCTTCCACCAGCGCAGCGTTCTGCTGGGTGGTTTCGTCCATCTGCATGACGGTCTGATTGACCTGCTCGATGCCGGCGGACTGCTCCTGGGACGCGGCTGATATCTCGGCCATGATGTCGGTAACGCGCTGCACCGATGCCACGATCTCACCCATGGTGCTGCCGGCCTGCTGCACCAGTTGCGAGCCTTCGGCGACCTTGCCGACCGAATCCTCGATCAACGCCTTGATCTCCTTGGCCGCCCCGGCCGAGCGCTGTGCCAGCGTGCGCACCTCCGATGCCACCACCGCGAAGCCGCGGCCCTGCTCACCGGCACGCGCGGCCTCCACCGCGGCGTTCAGCGCCAGGATGTTGGTCTGGAAGGCGATGCCATCGATCACCGAAATGATGTCGGCGATACGGCGCGAGGCATGGGAGATCTGGCCCATCGTGGTAACGACATCTTCCACGACGGTGCCACCACGCGAGGCCACGCTGGCGGCGCCGATGGCCAACTGGTTGGCCTGGCGCGCCGAATCCGCGTTCTGGCGCACGGTGGAAGTCAGTTCCTCCATCGAGGCGGCGGTTTCTTCCAGGTTGGCGGCCTGCATTTCGGTGCGGCGCGACAGGTCGCTGTTGCCGGTGGCGATTTCGCTGGCCGCCAGGCTGATACTGTCGGCCGATTGCTGGATGCGCGAGACAATCCCCGACAGCTGCGCGATGGTGCGGTTGGCGTCGTCACGCATGCGGGCGAACACGCCCTGGAAGTCGCCATGCATGGTCACGGTGAGGTCGCCCTCCGCCAGTGCACCCAGCAGGCCCGATATCTGCCCGAGGTTGTCGTCACTGGTGCGCATCATCGCGTTCAGAGCGCGAACCATGTTCAGGAAATCATGCTCAAAGCGGCTCTCGTCGCCACGCTGGCTGAAGTCACCGGATGCCGCGGCCATTCCCAGCCGGGTGATTTCGCCATTGATCGCGGCCAGGTTCTGCTTGATGGAAGCCATGGTCTCGGTGATGACACGCTTCTCGCCGGGCAGCAACGGCATGTCGGTACTGAGGTCGCCCACGGCATAGCGCTGTGCAACGGCAATGACCTGCATCTTGATGTCGATGTGGCTGGCTACCAGTGCATTGGTCTCGGCCACCATCGTGCCGTAGTCGCCGGGAAGTGCGCTGGCATCGATGCGGTAGCTGATGAAGCCGGCCTCATGCTGGCGGGCCATTTCATTCTGCGCGCTGATCACTGCGCGCAGCTGCTCCTGCATGCGTTGCATGCTCAGCAGCAGCTGGCCGGTCTCATCGCGGCTGGGCGTGTCGATGGTGTTGTCCATGCGGCCCTGGGCAATGGCGTCGGCCACGGCGGTGGCGTTGCGCAGCGGCAACACGATGCGGTTGCCGATGATCCAGCTCAGGCCAACCACCAGCAGCACCAGCACGCCACCGGAGATGGCCATGATGGCGGTGAACTCCAGCGCCTGGGATTGCACATCGTCCATGTAGACGCCACTGGAAACGACCCAGTTCCACGGCGCATACAAGCCGGCAAAGGCCAGCTTGGCAACCGGAGCGTCGTGGCCGGGCTTGGCCCAGGTATAGCCGACATAGCCGCCGCCGTTCTTGGCTACCTGCACCTGGTCGTAGTAGATGCGGACGCCGTCGTCGCTGCGGAAGTCCTTCATGTCCTTGCCAACAAGGTCGGCGCGGAACGGGTGCATCAGCAACACATAATTGCTGTTGTAGATGTTGAAGTAGTTGACGTCGTTGTCCGAGCGCATGGCCTGCACGGCGGCCGCGGCCTGCGTCTGCGCGTCATGCAGGCTGAGATCGCCCGCTTCAACGCGCTTGGCATAGTGGTCAAGCACACCGTAGCTGAGCTCCACCTGGGTGCGAAGCGCATCCTTGCGGGTTTCATACAGATCCACGTATTGCATGCGTGCCGCAATGACCGATAGCGCGATCACACCCAGCGCTATCAGGACCGTAAGCAGATTCAGCTTGCGGCGGACGGAGATGTTGGAGATGTAGTTCGACCAGAGACGATGGATGTTCATCAGGAGGCGAGCTTCGGCGCCGCGGAGGCGCTGGACGGGAGGGTTACGTATCTATCGGCCGTAACCCGGGAACATTGAGCAGCCAAAGCAAAACCCCGGCCGGAGCCGGGGTCTTGTCTGGATCAGAACTCCTGCCAGTCGGAGTCGGCCAGTTCGGCCACGGCAACCCGCCCAGGGCTGCGCCGACGCGGTGCCGGAGCGGGCGGTTCGATGACCTTGCCGGGTGCGCTGGGGCGTGCCGGCATTGCCGGTGCGGAGGGCGCTGTGATGTCGGCGGCAGCGTCATCCAGTTGGAACACCGACACGGCCTGGGCCAGATGACCGGCCTGTTCTTCCATGGCCCGAGCTGCGGCGGTGGCTTCTTCCACCAGCGCGGCGTTCTGCTGGGTGGTTTCGTCCATCTGCACCACGGTCTGGTTGACCTGCTCGATGCCGGCGGACTGTTCCTGCGAGGCGGCGGAGATTTCGGCCATGATGTCGGTCACGCGCTGCACCGAGGCCACGATCTCGCCCATGGTGCTGCCGGCCTTCTTCACCAGCGCCGAGCCATCGGCAACCTTGCTGACGGAATCATCGATCAAGCCCTTGATTTCCTTGGCTGCACCGGCCGAACGCTGCGCCAGCGTACGCACTTCGGAGGCAACCACGGCAAAGCCACGGCCTTGTTCGCCCGCCCGCGCGGCTTCCACCGCCGCGTTCAGCGCCAGGATATTGGTCTGGAAGGCGATGCCGTCGATCACCGAGATGATCTCGGCGATCTTCTTGGACGACTGCTCGATGCCGGTCATGGTGGACACAACCTGCTGCACCACCTCGCCACCCTGCGATGCCACCGAAGCCGCACCGATGGCGAGCTGGTTGGCCTGGCGGGCGGATTCGGCGTTCTGGCGCACGGTGGAGGTCAGCTCCTCCATTGATGCGGCAGTCTCTTCGAGATTGGCCGCCTGCTGCTCGGTGCGACGCGACAGGTCGTTGTTGCCGCTGGCAATTTCAGTAGCGGCCGAGTTGATTGCCGTGGACGAATGCTTGATGCGGCCGACAATGTCGGTGAGCTGGTCGGCCGTGGCATTGGCGTCGTCGCGCATGGTGGCGAACACGCCCTGGTAGTCACCGTGCATGCGCACGGTGAGGTCGCCGCGTGACAGTGCCGACAGCAATGCGGAGATCTGCTCCAGGCTGCTGGCGTTGGCATCAAGCAGGGTGTTGATCTGGCCGGCCAACTGCAGGAAGAAGCCGTCCTTGTCCTCGGTGCCGACACGGCCGCTCAGGTCACCGGCGGCAGCGGCCTCGATCACCTGTGCGACTTCCTTCTCCACCAGTGCCTCAATGGTGCGATCACGCCATTCGACCACATGGCCGACGGCCACACCCTGATCGTCACGGATGACCGAAATGGTCTGCGCGAACTCGGCGTTGCCAAAGCGCATCTCGCGCTTGGAGACGCCGGTTCTTTCCAGCATTTCCAGCACCTTGGCATCCACCTCGCCGTGGTATTCCAGTGCGGTGACCTGCTGGCCGACCAGCGGCTTGCTGGCGTCATAGTGGTCCAGCCCGGATGCGAGATCGTCGTGGTACTGGGTCAGCGTGTCGAGCAGGGCGCGGTTGGCGTAGACGATCTCCAGCTGCGAGTTGGTCAGGTACACGCCGGTGGAGGAATAATCCAGCGCGGTACGGATGCGCAGGTTTTCGTTGGCAACAATCTGTTCGGTTTCGATGCGCTCGCGCAGGTCGCGTTGCATGCGTTGCATGGCGCGCAGCAGGTCGCCCACTTCATCGGCACGGGTGACATCGATGTGGCCATCAAGCTTGCCACCAGCCACTTCATTGGCCACGTTTACCGCACCACGCATGGAGCTGACCAGCGAGCGTGCGAACAGCCACACCAGCAACAGGCCGGCACCTGCGCCGACAAGCACGGCAAGCACAATGAGCACGGCCGATGCCGAGTAGGTGTCGGCCGCCTGTTTGGCTGCTGCCTGGGCGCGGGCATTGTCATTGGCTGCCAGCGCCTGCAGGGCGGCATATGACTTGCCATGCAGGGTGCGGGTTTCGCCAACAAACGTGTCGATGGCGTCATCGGGCAGATCCAGCTCCAGCATCTCCGTCACGGCATCATAGGAAGCGGCGGTGGCCTCCCAGTCGTGGACGAAGGTGTCAAACAGCTTCTTCTGTTCTGGGTTGTCGATCAGCTTGGGATAGCTGGCGATGGTTGCGGCAATGCTCGCGCGCAGTTCGGTGGCGCGTTTTTTTGCATTGGCCTTCACCTCGTCGCTGGCGCGCACCAGGCTCTGGTAGGAGGCGTTGCGGTACTCGCTGACCATGCCGGTGAGTTCGCCGGTGGCGCGCAGGCTGGGCATGCGGTTGCTGCTCAGGTCGGTGGTGACGTCATTGAGCGAGTGCAGGCCGCGGTAGGCAACGACGCCCTGCAACAGCATCACGAACAACACCACGCCGAAGGTAAGCATCAGCTTCGGCTTCAGTTTGAGTGAATTGATCCACTGCATCTTTGCTACATCTCCGGTGGCGGCCACCCGTCTGGCGGGCGCAGCGCAGCGCGCCGGCGGTGCCGGCGCAACGGCGGACGGGTTACTTGATGTTTGCCAGCTTCAGGCCGGCCGGCGAGCTGACTTCAATTTCAGCGCGGGAGGAGTCGCGCTGGATCTTGCCGATCACGCATACGGTCTTGCCTTCCAGCGTTTCCAGCGGGAAACCGAACTTGCTGCGGTTGGCGCCGGCGATGCGTGCGGAGAAGGTATGGCGCGGGAACGTGCCACCCATGTGCAGGAAGGTCGGCTGACCTTCGGAACCTTCCGCGTAGCGGGCCTTTTCCACCTTGCCGCAGACCATGCCGTCCTTGCCGGCGAAGCGCGCTGCGTTCTCCGGCGGGATCATCTCGGCGGTATCGGCAGCGGCATTGAAACTGAAGGCAGCCAGGACGGCTGCCGAGAACAGCGGAATCACGTGCTTGTACATCTGTCATCTCCGAGAGGGCATGTAGTGCCCGCGTGGAGGCGGGCATGCATTGGCTATCGGCCGAGCCTGTCAGTGATTTAAGTCACGATATGCAAAATGTGATTCACATACCGTTTTCTTCAGGCGGCGACTTCATCAGCGGGACTGGGCTGGCCCAGGTCGGCGCTGTCGAGCAGGGTTTCGATGTCCAGCAGAATCAGCATGCGGTCGTCCTGGGTGCCGATGCCGGAGATGAAGCGGGTATCGACCGCGGCACCGAATTCCGGGGTCGGGCGGATCTGTTCGGCATTCAGCGGGATCACGTCCGAAACGCTGTCCACGACGATGCCGACGACACGGTCCTCGACATTGAGCACGATCATCACGGTGAAGGCGTCATAGCGGGCCTGGTCCAGGCGCAGCTTCAGCCGCAGGTCGATGACCGGCACGATGGTGCCGCGCAGGTTGATTACGCCCTTGATGTAGTCCGGGGCATCGGGCACGCGGGTGACGGCGTCATAGCCGCGGATTTCCTGCACTTTGAGGATATCCACGCCGTAATGCTCGTTGCCGAGCGTAAAGCTGAGGTACTCGCCGCCGGTGCCTTGGGCGGAAGTGGTGCGCGTGTCATTCATGGCGGTTCCTGATCCTGGCCGGGGCCGGTGGCTGATGCACCTGTATCGGCGGGCAGGGCAGGGACTTTAGGGCAGGGGCAAGGGCCGGTT
>NZ_JBRRDL010000031.1:0-48119 GCF_056759635.1 Stenotrophomonas sp. STEN056 | reverse complement strand
CCTCACCCCAACCCTCTCCCGTGAACGGGAGAGGGGGTAAAGCTGGAGCAGAAGCAAAAGCACAAGCAAAAGCAAAAGCAGAAGCAAAAGCAGAAGCAGAAGCACAAGCAAAAGCAGAAGCAGAAGCAGAAGCACAAGCAGAAGCCAGAGCCAAAGCCAAAGCCAAAGCCAAAAACCAAAGCCAAAAACCAAAGCGACCGCGCTTCTTCCGGATCCTTCCCTGCGCTCAGCGCAAAGAAAGGAAACCCAACGTGCGGATCACACCAGATGCGCTTACTTCTTCGCGCCTTCCAATGTCACCTTGTCGCCGTCCTTCAATTCGTCCGATGGGCTGATGACCACCGTCTGCCCGGCACTCAGGCCGGACACCACCTGCTTGTCCTTGGACATCGTCTGGCCCACTTCCAACGCCTGCAGCTTCACCTTGTCGTCGGCCTGCAACACGAACGCCACTTGTTTGCCGTCGCGCTGGACGATGGCAGTCGCCGGTACACGTACACCCTTCGGTGCTTGGGCACCTGCCGGTGCGGCCTTTTCCAGGAAGCTTACGCGCACACCCATCTCCGGCACGATGCGCGGGTCCTTCAGGCCCAGTGCGACGCGCACTTTCACCGTGGCCTTGCCACGGTCAGCAGTGGGAATGATGGCAATCACTTCGCCGGGAATCTTCCAGTCCGGGTAGGCGTTGAGTACGGTTTCCACCGCCATCTTCGGCTGCACGCGGCCGATGAAGGCTTCGCCGACTTCCACTTCCACTTCCAGCGAATCCATGTCCACGATGGTGCCAATGCCGGTGCGGGTGAAGCCGCCGCCGGCCGACAACGGCGAGACGATCTCGCCCGGCTGCGCGGCCTTGGCGGTGACCACGCCGGAGAACGGCGCACGCACGATGTTGTTGTCCACGCCCAGATCGGCGATGGCCAGCGCGTCCTGCGCCACCTTGGCGTTGTGTTGGGCGGTCAGCAACTGCGCGCGCAGGCTGTCGCGGGCGGCCACGGCCTGGTCGTACTGCGAGCGTGACACCAGCTGCTGGCCGACCAGTGACTGCAGGCGCGTTGCTTCGGCCTCGGTCTGGCGCAGTTGTGCCTGCAGGCCGCCGATCTGGCTGCGCGCGGCATCCAGTTGCGCGGCGTTGAGGCTGCGCTGCGCATTGGCATCAATCGGGTCGAGTGTGGCCATCACCTGGCCTTCCTCCACGCGCATGCCTTCTTCGATCATCACCTCGCGCACCTTGCCGGTGATCTTGGCCGACACCGTGGCCATGCGCCGGGCGACCACGTAGCCGCTGGCGTCCAGCACCGCGTTGCTGCCGGCACCGGCCTGGGCCATGGCCACCACGGGCGCGGTTTCCACCGTGATGTCCGGCTTGCGGCTGGCAAGCATGCCGATCACCAGCGCCAGCAGCAGTGCCAGTACCAGTCCGATCACTACCCACAGCCAGCGGCGTGAGGGCGATGGGCCACGCGGAGGCGGGGCGGCCGAGCGGTCGATGCGGAGTTCCTTCAGCAGTTCAGCAGATGCATTCATGTGGAAGAAGACGGCGTGGGAAGGGAAATGTGACCGAAGGTATCGCAAAACTACGCTTCAGGAGGTCAGCAACAGGGCCGATGATAGGCAGGCATCGGCGTGGGCGCAGGTGACAAGCGTCACCTGCTTTGCCTGACCGGCGTGACTGCAGTGCCGTGTGCAGCGCTTCTAAGGTGGCGCCATCCCACCTGGAGGTGATCGTGATGGAGCAGCGCAATCAGGTAGTGGCCAGCCTGCGTGGCGTGTACAAACGCTACGGTATGTTGCCTGCGCTCGATGGCGTGGACCTGGATCTGCATGCAGGCCAGGTGCTGGCAGTGTTGGGCCCCAATGGCGCCGGCAAGACCACCACCATCGGCCTGTTGCTGGGCCTGCTGCAGGCCGATGCCGGGCAGGTGCAGGTGTTCGGGCGCGACCCCCAGCAGCTGGACGCGCGCCGCGGCATCGGGGTGATGCTGCAGCATGCCGAGCTGCCGCCCACGCTGAAGGTGGGCGAGCTGCTGCGGCTGACCGCCAGTTATTACCCGGCGCCACGTGCCCTGGCCGAAAGCGCGGCCATGGCCGGCATCGACGACCTGCTCGGTCGCGCCTACGGCAAGCTCTCCGGTGGCCAGCAGCGGCGCGTGCAGTTTGCGTTGGCCCTGTGCGGCCGGCCGCGTCTGTTGTTCCTGGACGAGCCCACTGTCGGCCTGGATCTGCCCGCGCGGCAGCGTCTATGGGCGACGGTGCGGCGCCTGGTGGGCGAGGGCACCGGCGTGGTGCTGACCACGCATTATCTGGAGGAGGCCGAGCATCTGGCCGACCGCGTGTGCGTGATGTTGCGCGGGCGCATCGTCAGTGACGGCAGTGTCGATGCCCTGCGCGCGCGCGTGGCCAACCGGGTGATCCGTTGCCACAGCGCGCTGGATGTCGCCCAGGTCGCGGCTTGGCCCGGGGTGCACCAGGTCGATCGCGCCGGCGCGCGCCTGCAACTGAGCAGCAATCAAGTGGAAGCGGTGGTGCGGCGCCTGCTGGATGCCGACCCGCAGTTGTCGGCCTTGGAAGTACAGCCGGCCGGCCTGGGGGAAGCCTTCACCGCGCTGACCGATGACTGCACCCCCGGCAACCAGTGCGAGGCGGCCTGATGAACCTGATGACTTCCCCGCTTGCGCCCGGCATGAGCGCCCGCCGCGTGCTCGGTGCCTATCTGCAGGAGATCCGCGCGGAGTGCCTGCGTTACCTGCGCAGCCCCTCCTTCATGCTGCCGTTGATGTTGTTCCCGGCGGTGTTCTACCTGATGTTTGCGGTAGTGCTGGGCGCGCGTCAGCCGGCTGAAACGCCGCGCTACCTGCTGGCCGCCTATGCGACGTTCGGAGTGATGGGGCCGGGGCTGTTCGGCTTTGGCATCGCGTTGGCGATGGAGCGCGAGAACGGCCTGCTCACGCTCAAGCGCGCCCTGCCGATGCCGCCGGCGGCCTACCTGATCGGCAAGATGGTGATGGCCGTACTCACCGCACTGATCATCGTGCTGTTGTTGCAGACGCTGGCCACCCGGGTGGCTGCGGTATCACTGGCGCCGCAGCAGATGCTGCAGCTCGGCCTGGTCTGCACGCTGGGCGCCGTGCCGTTCTGCGCGCTGGGCCTGCTGCTGGGCACGCTGGTCAAGGGCAACGGCGCGCCGGCGGTGGTGAACCTGCTGTATCTGCCGATGGCCTTCCTGGCCGGCCTGTGGTTTCCGCTGTCGATGATGCCGGGGGGTCTGCAGCAACTGGCACCTGTGTGGCCCAGTTATCACCTGAACGCACTGGCCCAGGCCGCGGTGGGTTTCGATACCGGCAGCCCGTGGCCGCATGTGCTGTGGCTGGCTGTGTTCACCGTGGTGGTGTGCGCCATCGCCGCGCGCCGTCTGCGCCGTCATGGGTGATGGCATCATGTGCCGCATTGAACCCGGAGCCCGTTGTTGATGAGCCCGCATCTTCCCGCCTGGCTGCAACCGGCCCCGGATTCGGTGGTGGCCGACAACATCAAGCTCGGCAAGTGGCCGTGGATTGATGCGGTGCATCTGCTGTGGACGATCTGGGTGTTCATCACCCCGATGTTCGGCAACGGCTACAGCTGGCACTGGGCATTGATCACGCTGTGGTCGTACCCGCTGTTCATCCTGTTCTATGTGATGACCCTGGTGTCGTCGCGGCGCAATGCACCGCTCTTCGCGCTGGCCATGATCGTGCTGTCGATGGCGCTGCTGCGCAGCTATCCCTCGGGCATGAACTACTTCGTGTTCGGTTGCGTGATGCTGCGCACCAACCGTTGCATCAGCATGCGCCAGTACCTGCTGGAACTGGCACTGCTGAATACCGGCTTCGTCCTGCTGGCGTGGTGGATCGGCTACCCGTGGCAGGTCACGGCCTGGATTCCCGCATTGACCGTGGTCATCGGCCTGATCGTCAACGTCGAGCGCTCCAGCAGCGAAAAGGACGCCGCCTTGCGGCTGTCGCATGAAGAAGTACGACGGCTGGCCGCCACTGCCGAGCGCGAGCGCATCGGCCGCGATCTGCACGACCTGCTCGGTCACACGCTGTCGCTGATCACGCTGAAGATGGAGCTGTCGCGCAAGTTGTTCGAGCGTGACCCGGAACGCTCGAAACGGGAGTTGTCCGAGGCCGAGCAGATCGCCCGTGATGCGCTGGCGCAGGTGCGCAGTGCCGTCACCGGCTTCCGCGCCGCCGACCTGGTCGCCGAGCTGGCCTCGGCGCACCTGTTGCTGGAATCCTCGCGGGTGCACCTGCGCTATGCGCCGCCGCCGCCGATGCCGGCATGGATCGAATCAGGGCTGTCGATGGTATTGCGCGAGGCTGCCACCAACATCGCCCGTCATGCCCAGGCCAGCGAGGCGATGATCGCCATCCACGCGCTGCCGGGCGAAGTGAAAATGGACGTCGTGGATGACGGCCGCGGCGGTGTGTCGGCCAATGGCAACGGCCTGGCGGGCATGCGTGAGCGGGTGCTGGCGATGGGCGGCAGCCTGCAAATCGACTCCCCCAGAGGCCAGGGCACGCGGCTGCAGGTGCGCATACCTGTACCGGAACCGGCGGCAGATCCGGCCGCGGCATCGCTGGCGCCGCTGGATGAGGCGCAGCCCGCACGGGAGCTGCGCGCATGATCCGCATCCTGTTGGCCGAGGACCAGGCAATGGTGCGCGGTGCGCTGTCGGCCCTGCTCAATCTGGAAACCGACCTGCAGGTGGTGGGCACCGCGGCCGATGGTGAGGTGGCATGGCGCGAACTGCAGCGGCTGGCGCCCGATGTGCTGGTCACCGACATCGAAATGCCCGGCCTGACCGGGCTGGAACTGGCCCAGCGCGTGCAGCGCCATCAACTGCCGGTGAAGGTGGTGATCGTCACCACGTTTGCGCGCAGCGGCTTCCTGCGGCGCGCGTTGGATGCCGGTGTGCAGGGTTATCTGCTCAAGGATTCGCCTGCCGAAAAACTGGCCGAGGCCTTGCGCCAGGTGCAGCGCGGTGGCCGCGCGATTGATCCGCAGCTGGCGATGGAAGCCTGGTCCGAAGCCGATCCGCTCAACGACCGCGAGCGCCAGGTGCTGCGGCTCGCCGGCGAGGGGCGTTCGGCCAATGAAATCGCCGAGCAACTCGGCCTCTCGCACGGCACGGTGCGCAACTATCTGTCCGAATGCATCGGCAAGCTCGGCGTGGCCAACCGCATCGAAGCGTATCGGCTGGCGCGGCAGAAGGGCTGGCTGTAATTCGTAGGAGCGGCCAAGGCCGCGAAGCGGGTAGAGGCTGGAAGACCCCCATAACCGGAGTCACCCAGCGTGCGGTGTGATGTTGGTGCGGATGCCCACGGGTTTGGGGCAGGGCTGCATGCTGCCTCAAGTTGCAACATGGCTGGCCGATATGCGGGATTGGCATACTGACCGATAGTCGAATCCAAGGAAGGAAGCAAAATGCGCTACCCGGGGTATGTGATCCTGCTGCCATTGTGGGCGGTAGGCCTGATTGTATTTATGGGGCCTGTCATCCTGCTCCCGATTGTGCTGGGGCTGGTTCTCTTCAGCGCTGTGGCGTATTTCATCTATTACTTGATATATCGAGACGCTCATCTCGAAATACTGGCGCGTATCGCTCTTGCGCTGTTGGTGATGCTGCTTGGGCTGATTCCGATCATTGGATGGCTGATCATTATTTGTTTCGTCATCTATAACCTTGTTCGTTCATTTCAGGGGCTGCTTTCCCTGCTGCCTGACGCCATGGTCAGCGTGGTGATCTATGCACTGTTGATGGCGCGGGTTCTGTTTGACGATCAGGCGCCGGAAGGCATGGTGCCGGCATTGACCGCTGCATATGCGCTGGTCACCTTCCTGTATGCCAACTATTTGCGTCGAGTTCCGGTTCGCGAGGCGCTCTTCAAACTGAGTGTGATGTGGTTGTCGATCCCCTTGATGGCGATCATTGTTGCGACCATCGTCTCCAGTCTGAGCAACCTCATCCGTTCGATAACTTCGGTCGTCAGTCATCCTGTGCAGCTCACAGAACATGTCCGCGGCCATACGCGGGCAGGAATTGAGGTCAGTGCATACACCCGCGAGGTCGTCCGTACCGCAAGTGAGAGCGTGACCACCTACGTGCCGGATGTGGGGGTGCTGACGTCGGCAGTTGCGCCGGCGGTGGCTGGCCTTGTCACATCCGAAAAACCTGCAACAGCAGAGAACGCGACCTCGGCCCCGCCGCAGCTGCCATCTCCCCGGCACTGAGCTTCCTTCCGCAAAAAAAAGCCCCCGCGGTATGCGGGGGCTTCGGACCAACTAAACGCTGGCTTCCTCAGCCGGCGTAACGCGTCTTCAACATTGCCCAGGCCGAACGCAGCGCCAAAGCTTCGCCACCGGCCGGGCGGCCCGGGCGTTCGCCGTCGTTCCAGGCGTAGACGTCCAGGTGCGCCCACACCTGGCCTTCGTCGATGAAACGCTCCAGGTACAGCGCAGCGGTGACCGAGCCGGCCATGCGTGAGCCGGAGTTGGCCAGGTCGGCAATGCCGCTGTTGAGGTAACGCAGGTACGGGTGCCACAGCGGCATGCGCCACAGCGGATCGCGGGTGGCATCGCCGGCCTGCAGCCACTGGTTGGCCAGCACGTCGTTGTTGGAGAACAGCGCCGGCAGGTCCGGGCCCAATGCAATGCGCGCCGCGCCGGTCAGCGTGGCGAAATCAATGATCGCTTCCGGCTTCTGCTCGCTGGCGTAGCTCAATGCGTCGCACAGGATCAAACGGCCTTCGGCGTCGGTGTTGTCGATCTCCACCGTGATGCCCTTGCGCGTGGTGATCACTTCACCCGGGCGGAAGGCATCCGGGCCGACCGCGTTTTCCACCGCCGGCACGATCAGCGTCAAACGCACCGGCAGCTGCTGCGCCATCATCAGGCCGGCCAGTGCGATGGCGTGCGCCGCGCCGCCCATGTCCTTCTTCATGTTGCGCATGCCGTCGGCCGGCTTCAGGTCCAGGCCGCCGGTGTCGAAGCACACGCCCTTGCCGACCAGCGCCAGATGCGGTGCATCTTGCTTGCCCCAGCGCAGCACGATCAGGCGCGGCGCGCGGTGCGAGGCGCGGCCAACGGCGTGGATGGTGGGGAAGTTCATTTCCAGCAGTTCATCACCGGCAATCACTTCCAGCGCGCCGCCATGGGCGTCGGCCAGTTCGCGCGCGGCGTCTTCCAGCTGCTGCGGGCCCATGTCTTCGGTGGGCGTGTTGACCCAGTCGCGCACGCGCAGGCAGGCGGTGACCACGTCCAGCACTTCCTGCGACGGGCTGGCCAGCAGCTGCGCCGGCGCCCGCGCAGGTTTGCGGTAACGGGCGAAGCGGTAGCTGCCCAGGCCCCAGCCCAGCTGCAGGTTGGTGGCGCTGACCGGGTCCAGCGGGTTGGCGAGCTTCCACGTGGTGCCGGCCGGCAGTGCAAACGGGGCGTGTGCGTAGGCGTAGGCATCGGCGCGGTCACCCACGCCGATCACCGCACCGGCAATGCCGTCGGCACCTGGCAGCAGTGCAACGGTGGTGTGCGCGGCGGTGAACTGCTGGCTGGCCAGCCACGCTTGAATGGCGGCCGGCTGCTGCGCGTTCCACGCGGCAAAGCTCTCGCGATCAAGCACGTACAGCGGCAGGGCATTGCTGGCGTCGGAGGTGAAACCGTTGAGGGGCGTCATGATCTGCATCTCGTATCTGAAAGTGACCGTGGGTTCAGCGCTGTGCCGATGCGTTGGCATCAAGCCAGTCGGCCAGCCCGGTCAGGGTGTCGAACTGCAGGTCAGGCTGCAGTGCAGGGTCGGTCCATGTGTGTGATTCGCGGTTGATCCAGCAACCACGCAGGCCCGCGCGCATCGCACCGGCCACATCCATTTCGGCATGGTCACCGACGTGCAGTACCTGCGCGTGGGCAACGCCGAGGCGCTCGCAGGCAGCGTGGAAGATGCCCGGGTCCGGCTTGGCCGCGCCGAATTCGCGCGAACCCAGCTGGAAGGCAAACAACTCGCCAATGCCAATGCGCTGCAGGTCGGCATTGCCGTTGCTCACCGCAGCCACCGGCACGCGCGCGGCGATGCGGCGCAGCGCATCCAGTGCGTCCGGGTAGAACTCCACCTGGTTGCGCGCGGCATAGAACGCCTCATACGCCGGCTCCAGCAGGTCGCTGCTTGCCCCGCTGTTTTCCAGTGCTTCGGCCAGCGTCAACCGGCGCAGTGCGCTCAGGTCGTAATGCAGGTGGGGGTTGTCGCGGAACGAACGCTCACGCAGTTCACGCATGGCCGGCACCGGGTACATCGTTGCGGTGGCGGGGCTGTGCTCGAGCATCCAGTCGTGCAGCACCTGGTCAATGCGGGCGCCGATGGGCGCGAATGGCCAGAGTGTGTCGTCCAGGTCGAGGGTGATGGCTAGGACAGGAAAATTCACCCGGGCATTTTACGGCAAGCCGCCGCCGGCCGTCGGTGCTGACCATGGCCAACGTGAACGGTGCAGGCTTATTCCAGCAGTTTGGCCCAGCCCTGCATGCCGTCCAGCCGGCTCAGTACCAGCTTCACGCAGACCAGCAACGGCACCGCCAGCAGCAGGCCGACGATGCCCCACAGCCAGCCGAACAGCATCAACGCCAGGATCAGCATCAGCGGCGATATCGCCATGCTGCGTCCCAGCACGATGGGCGTGACCAGTTGCCCCTCCAGCGTGTGCAGGGCCAGGTAGCACAGCGCCGGCAAGGTGGCGGTAAGCGGGTCGCGGAACTCGACAAAGCCCACCAGCAGCATCAATGCAATGCCGATCAACGGCCCCACGTAGGGCGCGAAGTTCAGCAGCGCCGCCACCGTGCCCCACAACAGCGCGTCGGGCAGGTCGATGCCCAGCAGCATCAGTGCCCCGGCCAGCACCAGCCCGAGTGCGGTGTTGATCACGGTGATGGTCAGCACATAGCGCGATATCTCGCGCTCCATCGAGCGCAGGATGTCGGTGGTGAAGCGCTTCTGCTGGCGGTTGGGCATCAGCGCGATCACATGCCGCTGCAGGTTTTCGCCGTAACTCATGAAGAACAGCGTCAGCAGCACCACCGCCAACACTGAGGCCGCCAGCTTGGGCGTGCGTACCAGCGCGCCATAGGGGTCGTCCAGCTGGGTACGGATTACCTGCACCTTGCGGTTGTCGTCACCGCCGGCCGCACGGGCAAAGCTCTCGGCGGCCTGATTGGCCTGCCGGACAGGTTTGACCAGAGCCTGTACCTGGCGCGATATCTGCCGCATCTGCTGCGGCGCCTGCTGCACCCATTCGGTGGCCGGCCCGGCCAGTTGCACCGCGAGCGCGGCGGATGTGGCCAGCCCGCCCGCGACCACCAGCAGGGCGGCCAGCAGGCGTGGCAGGTGCAGCTTCTGCAGCAGGCGGATGATGGGGTTGCCGACCAGCGCGAAGAACATGGCCAGCAATATCGGCAGGATCACGCTTTGCGCGGCCCACAACGTGTAACCGACAGCCAGCGTGGCCAGCACCACCAGCGCCATCGGTGCGCGCGGGCGCGGTGGCAGGGGTGCCGGTTCGCTGGGGGGCGGCGTTGTTTCAGTCAGCGGCGAGGACATGCGCAGGCGCCCCAGGGTGGGAAGGCGCATGTGCGCCGTGCTCAGGATTCTGACAGTTCCGTGGCCGCCTCGGCGGCGCGTGGCTGCACCGGCGTTGCCGCAGCGGTGCTGTGCTGCTCGGCCGCCGGCCCCGTTGTTGCTTCTTCGGCCGCGTGTTCGGCGTCATCGGCGGCTTCGTCGGCCTGGCTGGCGGCCATGCCGGCGGCCGCGGCAGCGAACGATGCCACCGACGCCTGCGCCGAGGCGACCAGCCCGGACACCGATCCGATCATCTGCAGCCAGCGGGCGCCACTGAACGCCCCGCCCGGTTCCAGCTTGCCGGCCAGAAAGCCACCGGCCAGGCCGGCGATGACGATGCGCCCGGGGGTCCAGGCGCTGCGCCATACGCTGTTGAGCGCGGTCCATTGCTGCGTGGTTTCTTCGCTGCGGATCTGCACCACGGCTTCGGCGCGGCGGACGCGGCGTTGCAGCGCGTCGAAATTCATGGCTTTTCCCGCTCTGGAATGTTCACCTCGGCATCGGGGTCTTCCGCACTGGGTTCATCGAACAACCCCAGCCGCGACAGTTGCCGCCGCGTGGCATGCATGCCGGTGTGGTGGAAGAAGTAGGACACCCGCCACACCGCATAGCCGGTGATGGCAAGGCTGGTCACCGTGGTGATCAGCAGCGCGACAAACAAGGACAGGCCGATGTACTGCAGGAAGGCGATCAACGTGGCCGCCAGCAGCAGCCATGCCGACGCGCCGAACACAATGGCCACCCCGCTCCAGGCCAATGCCCGGCCAAAAGCGCTGCGTGCCAGGGCGATGTCGGCCGAGGCCAGGCGCCGCAGCGAGCGCAGCGTGTGGCTGGCCGCGTCCAGTGTCTGCCGGCCGGCCGCGCCTACCTGGCGGATGCTCTCCTCCAGCCCCGGCGCCTGGCCGGGGTTGGTGCCTTCCTGTTCGGGCGGTGTCGCGTTTTCGCTCACGCCGATCAGTCGTTGCTGCGGGCGAGCTTGGCGATGATCCAGCCGGCCGCGAAGGCCACGCCAAACGAGGCCAGCGGACGCTCACGGATGAGGTCGGCGGCGCTGTCGATCAGGTCCTTGCTCTTGTCCATCAACGCATCCATCTGCTCCTTGGCAGCGGCACCGGACAGTTCGGCGGCAGCCAGGCCGGACAGCGCGCTGTCGGACAGTTCGGCCTTCAGGTTGGCCTTGCCCAGGCGCAGTTCGTCGGCAGCAGCGCCGGTGGCGCCCTTGACCGCACTGCCGGCGGCGGAAGCGGCGGACTTCAGGTGTGCGCCGGCCTCGCCCAGATGTTCCTTCATGTTTTCAGTGTTGGTGGGGCTCATCGAGATCTCCTGGTTTCAGCAGAGGGCGCCGAAGGGTGGCGCGGTTACAACAAGAACGACATCAATAGCAGTTGTCGGGTGTAAGGAACGTTAGAACCTGTTCACCGCATCCCTGCACCGCGTCGCCATGCCGGTGCAGCTGGCATGAACACGCAGGTGCAGGCGCGGCATCATCGCATCACCAACTGGCCGCGGGCGTTGCCGCGCAGGATGCTCAGCACCAGTTGCTGCGGGCGCGTGCCGAAGCTTGCGCGCCAGCTGGCCAGGTCGGTGAACTGCCCGCTGCTGGCGGCCAGGATCACATCACCACTGGCCAGGCCCGACTGCGCGGCGCGGCTGCCGCGTGCCACGTCGTTGACCAGCACGCCGTTGAGGCCGGCCTGGCGCAGTGATTCGGGCAGGTCGGCAAAGGTGGCGCCGCCCAGGCGCGGGTCCAGCGTGTCGCCGCTGACGGCGCGGGGTTGTTCCTTCAAGGTGGCCTTGAGCTGCAGCGGCTTGCCGTCGCGGCGCACGTCCAGGTCCACCGTGCGGCCAACCGTGGAGAGGCCTTCGTAGTTGTGCAGCGCCTGCGCGCTGTCCACGCGCTGGCCGTTGATGGCCAGCACCACGTCGCCGGCCTTGAGCCCTGCCGTTGCGGCTCCGGAGCCGGCCAGCACGCGGGTGATCAATGCGCCGCGGGTTTCGCTCAGGCCCAGGCCATTGGCCATCTGCGGGGTCAGGTTCTGGGTTTCCACGCCCAGCGTGCCACGCACCACCACGCCCTTGGTCACCAGCTGCTCCACTACGTCGCGGGCAAGGTTGGACGGAATGGCCAGGCCCAGGCCGATGTTGCCGGCCATGCTGCCCTTCGGGTTGAAGCTGGCGGTGTTGATGCCGACCAGTTGCCCGGACAGGTTGACCAGCGCGCCGCCGGAATTGCCCGGGTTGATCGAGGCGTCGGTCTGGATGAAGTTCTGGTAGCCCAGCCCGCGGATGCCGCTGCGGCCCACGGCGGACACGATTCCGGAGGTGACCGTCTGGCTGAAGCCGAACGGGTTGCCGATGGCCACCACGAAGTCGCCCACGCGCAGCTGGTCACTGTTGCCCAGCGGCAAGGCGGTGAGCTTTTCGGCTGGAATGCGGATCAGCGCGATGTCGGTGTCCGGGTCCGAGCCGATGAATTCGGCCTGCTCCGTGCGCCCGTCGGCCAGGGTCACGCGCACGTCGTCGGCGTTGTCGATGACGTGGTGGTTGGTCAGCACCAGGCCCTTGGCCGCATCAATGATGACGCCCGAGCCCAGCGACTCGTTGATGCGCTCCTGCGGCACCTGCGGGAACAGGCGGCGGAAGAACGGGTCGTCGAAGAACGGGTTGCGTACCCGCACCACCTGTTTGGTGTTGACGCTGACCACCGCCGGCATGGCCTGTTCCAGCATTGGTGCCAGCGAGGGCACCGGCTGCCCGGCCACTGAGGCCGGCAGGGCGGCAGTGGTGGGCAGCAGCGTCGAGGCATTGGTGGCGGCTTCGGCGCGGTTGTCCAGGTGGGCGTTGATGGCGCTGGCGGTAAAGCCGCCGAAGGCAGCGGCCAGGGCAAGGGTGAGCAGCGTGGGAAGCGGTCGCATAAGCCGAGAGATTCCATGCAGGGGCGCCGACGGCGGGCCGGAGGCGGGGTGGATTGCTGAACAGGAGTGTGGCCGGTGGTGCCTAAATCGACAATGAAATTCTCCTTCGCACCGCAACCCCAAGGCCGGCGCGCCCTGCACGAAATGCAATAGTCCGAAGGCAGATTTTTTGTTTGACTTCACCCCGCCGGTGGGTAAGCTTGGTCTGGCCATCACCCACTAGATGTTGGGTTGATGTGAAAAATGTCCCCAAGCAGTAGGGTTATCGCTCGGGGTGCAAGCACCCCAACGGAAGGCGTGCAATGACCGCGACAGTGATGCAGAAAACCGGCAGTCCCCGGCTTTATTCCATCCCGCCAACAGGCGCGTAAGCACGCGCCTGCGCGTCGTTGTCGTTGCAGCCCGGCCTGCCGGGGAAAGGTAAATCGCACCGTTTGGTGCCCCAGGAGAATTCCCACAAATGAGTACGGTGCGTCTGGAAGTGGTCAGCAATCAAACCAAGTCGGACCTGATTCCCCTGCAACCTGCTTCGCAGGACATCTGGGAGAAAAAGTACCGCCTGACGACCAAGGCAGGCCAGGCGCTGGATGCCGATATCGACGGCACCTACCAGCGTGTCGCGCGTGCCCTGGCCGATGCCGAAGCCACCGACGAAAAGCGCGCCTACTGGTACGAGCGCTTCGTGTGGGCGCTGCGCCGCGGGGCCATTCCCGCCGGCCGCATCACCTCCAACGCCGGCGCGCAGCAGCACAAGCCGGCCACCAGCACCATCAACTGCACCGTGTCGGGCACCATCACCGACTCGATGGACGGCATCCTGGAAAAGGTGCACGAGGCAGGCCTCACACTGAAGGCCGGCTGCGGCATCGGCTATGAGTTCAGCACCCTGCGCCCGCGCGGTGCCTTCGTGGCCGGCGCCGGTGCCTACACTTCCGGGCCGATGTCCTTCATGGATATCTACGACAAGATGTGCTTCACCGTGTCCTCGGCCGGTGGCCGCCGTGGCGCGCAGATGGGCACCTTCGACGTGTCGCATCCGGACGTGAAGGATTTCATCCGCGCCAAGCGCGAAGACGGCCGCCTGCGCCAGTTCAACCTGTCGCTGCTGATCACCGACGGCTTCATGGACGCGGTGAAGAACGACGCCGACTGGCAGTTGGTGTTCCCGATCAACACCAAGGAACAGGCCGAGGTCGACCAGAACGCCAACGACCTGGTCTGGCGCGAATGGCCGACCCACGAAAACTACATCGTCCGCGACGACGGCCTGGTGGCCTGCAAGGTGTACGGCCACATCCGTGCCCGTCACCTGTGGGACATGATCATGGTCTCCACCTATGACTATGCCGAGCCGGGTTTCATCCTGATCGACCGCGTCAACGAGATGAACAACAACTGGTGGTGCGAAAACATCCGCGCCACCAACCCGTGTGGCGAGCAGCCGCTGCCGCCGTACGGCGCCTGCCTGCTGGGTTCGGTCAACCTGACAAAGTTCGTGCGCGACCCGTTCACCGACAAGGCCTCGTTCGATTGGGACGAGTACAAGGAAGTGGTGCGCGTGTTCACCCGCATGCTGGACAACGTGGTGGAAGTGAATGGCCTGCCGCTGGAACAGCAGCGCCAGGAAATCATGCGCAAGCGCCGCCACGGCATGGGTTTCCTGGGCCTGGGCAGCACCATGACCATGCTCAAGATGAAGTACGGCTCGTCCGAGTCGTGCGAGTTCACCGAAGCCATTGCCCGCGACATGGCCGTGGCCGGCTGGGAAACCGGCCTGGAGCTGGCCCGTGAAAAGGGCGCCGCGCCGATCATGGACGAAGAGTTCAAGGTCACTGCAGCCATGCTGCGCCAGCGCCCGGAAATGAAGAAGGACGGCTGGAAGGCCGGCCAGAAGATCACCGGCAAGGTGCTGCACGCCCGCTACAGCCGCTACATGCAGCGCGTGGCCACGGTGGCCCCGGAGCTGGTTGCGGAGCTTGCCGAGGTTGGCGCGCGCTTCACCCACCACAGCTCCATCGCCCCGACCGGCACCATCAGCCTGTCGCTGGCCAACAACGCCTCCAACGGCATCGAGCCCTCGTTCGCGCACCACTACAGCCGCAACGTGATCCGCGAAGGCAAGAAGTCCAAGGAAAAGGTGGACGTGTTCTCCTTCGAGCTGCTGGCCTACCGCGCGCTGGTCAACGCCAAGGCCATGCCGTTTGCCGAAGACGCCGACGCGCAGCTGCCGGAGTACTTCATCAGCGCCGACGACATCTCGCCCAAGGAACACGTGGACGTGCAGGCCGCCGCGCAGAAGTGGGTGGACAGCTCCATTTCCAAGACGGCCAACGTCCCCACCGATTACCCGTACGAGCAGTTCAAGGACATCTACCGTTACGCCCACGAGCAGGGCCTGAAGGGCTGCACCACGTTCCGCTTCAACCCGGCCGCCTTCCAGGGCGTGCTGGTCAAGGAAGCGGACCTGGAAAACACCACCTACCGCTTCGAGCTGGAAGACGGCCAGGTGGTGGAGGTCAAGGGCAACGAGCAGATCGAGTACGACGGCGAAATGCACACCGCCGCCAACCTGTTCGATGCCCTCAAGGAAGGCTACTACGGCAAGTTCTGAGTGCCCTCATTGCCGCTCCGCAAGCTTGCGGAGTGGCAGCACGGTGGCGGCCGCCACCGGGTTGTTGTTGTGCGTTTGTTTCCTGTCGCATCCGCTTCGATATAGCATCGCCAGCATTACAGACCCGACGCCCTGAGGAGGGCACTATGAGCAATGGTAATGGTGTAACGGCGACCGTCTCCCAGGTTGCTGAAAACGCGAAAGAAACTGCAACCCATCTGGGCGAGACCCTCGCTGCCACCGCCACTGAAACCGTTGCCGTGGTCAAGACCCGCGCGCGCAAAGTGGGTGCCGACGCCAAGAAGCAGGTGGCCAAGGTGAAGAAGGCCGTCAAGAAGGCCGAGAAGGTCGTGGCCAAGAAAGCCGCCGCTGCCAAGAAAGAAGTGAAGAAGACCGTTTCCTCCGTGCGCAGCAAGCTGGAAGCCGCCAAGGCCAACGCCAAGGCCGAAGCCGCTGAGCTGAAGAAGAAGGGCGCCGGCAAGAAGGCTGCAACCAAGAAGGCCATCGCCAAGGTCGAGAAGAAGGCCGCCAGCAAGGTTGCCGCTGCGAAGAAGTCGGTCAAGGCGACCGAGAAGAAGGTGGCCAAGGCCGTCACCAAGAAGGCCGCAGCCGCCAAGAAGTCGGTGAAGGCTGCCGAGAAGAAGGTCGCCAAGGTCGTCGGCAAGAAGACCGCCGCTGCGAAGAAGTCGGTGAAGGCTGCCCAGAAGAAGGTGGCCAAGGTCATCGGCAAGAAGACCGTCGCCGCCAAAAAGGCAGTGAAGAAGGTCGAGAAGAAGGCCGGCAAGAAGGTTGCCGCCGTCAAGAAGACCGTGAAGGCCACCGAGAAGAAGGTTGCCCGCAAGGCCACCGTCGCCAAGAAGACGGTCGCCAGGAAGGCCGCTTCGGCCAAGAAGACCGTTGCCAAGAAGGCAACCGCTGTAAAGAAGGCCGTCAAGAAGGCCGCCCGCAAGTAAGCCGCACCGCGCACCCCGTCCCGCCAGGGGCGGGGTTGCTGCCGCAATCCGTACGCACCGCATAACCAGGACTCGCACCATGGCCGTCAAGATCGACAAGAAAATCAAGGGCTACTCCGTCATCACTCCGGACGACAAGGCCCGCGAAGCAGCTGCAGCGGCCAACGCCGCGCCGGCGGTGGCCCCGGTCGAATCCGCGGCGGACAACATCGTCCACATGCACGAGCGCATCGAGCGCCCGGAAATGCTGATCGGCAGCACCTACAAGATCAAATCGCCACTGGTGGAGCACGCCTTCTACGTGACCATCAACGACATCGTGCTCAACCAGGACACCGAGCACGAGCTGCGCCGCCCGTTCGAGATCTTCATCAACTCCAAGTCGATGGAGCATTTCCAGTGGATCGTTGCGCTGACCCGCATCATGTCCGCCGTGTTCCGCAAGGGCGGCGACGTCACCTTCATCGTCGATGAGATGAAGGCCGTGTTCGACCCGAAGGGCGGTTACTTCAAGGCCGGTGGCGTGTACATGCCGTCGCTGGTGGCAGAGCTGGGCTCCATTGTCGAAGACCACATGAAGTCGATCGGCCTGCTGCACGACCCGGAAATGAGCGCCCACCAGCGGGCCCTCATCGCCGAGAAGCGCAAGCAGTTTGAAGAACGCTCAAAAAAAAACAGTGAAGTAATTGCAGCCCCGGCAACCACGCCGAGCGCAGCTGCAACCCCCTCCCTTTCGCAAAGCGAAGGGGAGGGCAGGGGAGGGGTAGCTTCTGAGGTTTTCGTCCTCGAAGCCGACACCGAAACCGTCGACAACGGCAGCTTCCCGTCCGCTGCCACCATGTGCCACAAGTGCAGCACCAAGGCGCTGGTGATTATGGACGGCTGCCAGACTTGCTTGAATTGTGGGTATAGCAAGTGCGGTTGATTAAAAAATTTTTTTAGCAAAAGCCCGGCAACGCCGAGCTTTTGCTTAGGATCTTATGGGGGGAGGATGCTTAGTAATACTCAGATAGATAAGCTGGGTGGGCGGCTGAGGCGTGGAGAGGTGGATGCGGATATATTGCATAAATTGGAGCAGTACCGTGCAATGCATTCCGAAGCATACCGACATGTAGAGCGAGTCTTGGTTGAAGCAATGGGCTTGCAGATAACTGGCCGCCCTTCAAAATCTACAGTTGCGTTAGTGGAGAAGCTGAAGCGCGAGACCATTCGGCTTAACCAAGTGCAGGATGTGGCTGGTTGTCGGGTTCTAGTTGATAACCTGGCTGAACAGGATTTAGTGATTGAGAACTTGATGATTCTACTTTCCGATCTTGATCTTCAAGTCGATGATAAGCGCCGTGAGCCAACGAATGGATATCGCGCTGTGCATGTGGTTGCAAAAAAGGATGGACGGCCGGTGGAGATTCAAGTGCGTACTCGAATTCAGCACGCTTGGGCTGAGATATCTGAAAAACTCGCTGATACAGTTGGGCATTCCATCAAGTATGGGGCTGGAGATGAGGACGCATTGAGGTTTCTCAATAAACTCTCAGTCGCCACAGGTAAGCTTGAAAATGTTCGCCACGAAAAAATGGTGAACATGGCAAAAAAAAATCGCCTCGGTAGAAGTAAGGATTTGCTCGCAGATGCGAAGCTGATAAATGAACGAGAGAAGATTTCGCTCCGTGAGATTCGATCGCTTTTCCGCGGAAAATATTGAGGTCGGGAATGATTTTTCTGGTTGAGTATGATCGAGGGGCCTCTAAGTTGGTGTCGATGAAATCCTTCGATGACGCAGAACGCTTGATTGCTTCCACGAAGAAGGTTGAAAGAGAGATCGAGTTGCTCGGCTCGGAAGCTGTGGTTGAAGTGATCTTGTTGGAGGCCCCTTCCGAAGATCAGTTGCGTGCTACTCACCGTCGGTATTTCGAGACACTTAACGAGCTCAAAGGGCCGATGCCGGAAAAGTAAGGAAAAAAGGGAAATAGGGGTCAGATTCGGATTTCCGCTCTGGCCCTTCCTTATTGCGGAAGGCCAGAGGCGGCGCCTCGAAAGCACGAAGCATGAACTGATGCCGATAAGATGGGCCGCATCAGGAATTGGGAGGTGGAGATGAAGGCTGATCGTAGACAGGGATTGTCCTTCGCGGCGTTGGACCAGCGCCTGCGCGATGTGCCGGATGGGCCTGCGGGTGTATTGAACACACCGCGATGGTTGAAGGTGTCGCACATCGTCGCGTTTGCCGGAGCAGTGCTGGGATTGGCGCCGTATTTTCTGGCGAAGTGGTTGGGGCCGGCACAGTGGATGGTCGACGCCACGAAGAGCGGGCTGATTATTCTTTACGCCGCTGGACTTCCCAGCATTATCAGGAACTGCGGTGTAATGGGCTTGCAGCTCTGGCGCTGGCGGAAGGATCAGGTGCAGCAACTTGACCACGATCGCAGGTACTTTGACCACATGCTGGATTGGCTGGCTGGGTTTTCGGCCACAGAGCTGACTAAGGCTGAATGTGTTGTCCGTCTACATCTTGGGCAACTAACCGCCAAAATTGGCTTTCTTGCAGGTGGCGTCGAAAGACTCGGCATGCTGCCGGTCTTTGCGTCCATGTTTCTTTTCATCAGCCAATGGAAGGGTCTGCTGGCCATGCCGACATGGCAGGTCGTGCTTGGCGTATTCCTGGCTCTGCTGTACGTCGTCGTGAGCGTTGCCAACCTGATGCGCATCCGCTTGCAGCTCTATCAGGCGTTGTTGCTTGAGGCAGAGAAACGGAATGCGACGGCCTGATGCGGTTTGGGCGGGTAGGAATATGCGAAACAGCATGCAAAGCCGAGTTCCCCCTTCGGCCTTTTGCGTTGTTCAGAGCAGAACATCTCGTGGCGGATTGGCTCCCGGAGTGAGCTCAGCAGTTTGAGCCTCTGCGCGATGGGAACTGCATCTGTGCTCTGCGGTGGATGCGGATGCAGCGGCGCTGTATGAACTGCCAGGCAGCCTCATCTGCTCCGGTAGCCTTCGTCCAGAAGCCTGTAAAGCCAGAACGCTTCATCCCTGGGGATCCTGTCGCGCAGTTGCAGCGCCGATAAGCCGGTGACTCTTTTCACTTCGCGTCCCAGGTGGGATTGGTCGCTGTAGCCGGTACTTGCGGCGATGGCGGCGAGATCATCCCCGTGGTGGTTGGCGTATGCAAATGCCGTTTCGATGCGTGCATACAGTTCAAGGTCGCGCCGGCTTTGGCCGGTCATGCTCTTTATTCGCCGCTGTATCTGCCGCAGCCCCACACCTATACGGGTCAGCGGGGCGGGAGCCGTCAGTGAGGCAAGCCAGTCGGTTACGCCTGCGATCTGCGTTGGGGCGGGAGTGTCGGACCACAGTGATGCCAGTACTGCTTCCAGTGCATCAATCGGGGCGTCAGCGGCGGCGATGGTGGACAAGGCTTCCATCGCGTCGGCAGGAAGCACCTGCTCGGCGGGAACGACGGCATCTACGTAATCCTGCAGCCGGATGCCCCACAGCCGTGCAAGTGCATCGGGATAGAAGCTGACCATCACGGCCCGGATGGGGCCGGGCGACCAGCTTGCAGCCGGTCTGCGGAAAGGGCCGGAAAAAACAAACGGTGCGAGTGGTTTTGAGAGCGTGGGTGGCGGCGCATGTGCCTCGGCGCTGACCATATGCAGCTGCCCTTCCAGTATCCAGGACAACGACGGCAGCGGCGAAGCGGGGTATATGTTTGTCCGCTGTGCGGCGCCCAGCATCACGCCGCGGGTATCGCGCTCAACGGCGATATGGAAAAGCCGTGCCAGTGCGGGTGGGGGGAAATACAGACGGGCCGTGTTCGCTGACGGCGTTGCATGTCGCTTGTGTTCTATACCGACGCCAGTCATGCCTCTGAAGATCCGTGCTCTTTCATCGAGACGCCGAGCACGGTCACATGCCCAGAACCATATTCCAGGGGAAGTTATCACACCGACTACGCAGTGCCTGGGTGCTGACAAGCACGTTGGCGGCGGTGCTGGCGCGCAGGGCGATAGGTCGCCCCCTGGTTCCGGAATGGTCCATTCCGTTTGAAACCGGCACGCTGTTTTATCGCCGGCAGTTCAACCATGCCTTTGCGCTGGGCGATATTGCAGAAGGTCGCGCCTACTTCGACAGTTGCTTCACCACCTCCGGGGAACCCCCGGCGGTGGAGGCGAGAAGAAGCACGGCAGGGGAGCCACCCGGCGAGTGGTTTACGCCGCACGGGTATGCAGGGCCGCTCACCATGCTGTACTTCCATGGGGGTGGCTACAGCTTTCATGCCGCAGTGACGCGCAATTTCATCGCGCTGCTGTCGGAGATGCTGCAGGTTCGCATCTTCTCGCTGGATTACCGGCTTACTCCCGAGCATCCACATCCCGCACAAATTGAAGACGCACTGTCGGCGTACCGCTTCATGATCTCGCAGGCGACCAGGCCTGCGGATCTGATTTTGTGCGGCGACTCCGCGGGTGGCCACCTGGTGCTGATGACGCTGGCGGCGCTGCAGGACTTCGCGCTTCCGCAACCCTTGTTGACCATGGCGATCAGCCCCTGGACGTACATCGGCAGGATGGGCGAAAGCCAGTTTGGCAATGACCGTTACGACATGGTGCAGGGGTATCAAACCCTCCAATACGCGCAATGGCTGAAAGGTGAGACGCCCTGGACGGATGAAGAACTGTCGCCGATGGGAAAACGCTTCCTTGGTGCTTCACCTGTCTACATACAGGCCGGGGACAAGGAGATCCTGGTCGACATGATCCGCGAGTTCTCCAGGCGCGCAGCAGGCGAGGGTGCGGCCATACGCCTGGACGTATGGCCGCACATGACGCATGAATTCCACGGCTATGGCGATACGTTGCCGGAGAGCCGTCATGCCATTGCCAGAATGAGGCAGGCCATTGACTGGGCGGTCGGGCAGAGGACTGCCGGGGCGGATCACGCAGATGATGTGGAATCGCCGGCCGGCGTGGGCCGTGGGCTTGAGACGGGTGCAGGGAATGACGCCGAGGCAACGCGGGCGAGCCGGTTTCCACCCATCGATGAAACCGAAGTTGATACGCTGCCAAGTGTGGCTTGAGGCACCGAGGGCGGAGTGGGCCATAATCACCACGCGCCGCAACGGCCATTGGCGCGGGTGCATGGAAGGCCACTTTTGATCGTGTTTACCCTGCATTGCGTGCTGAGTTTGCCGGTGCCGGTGTACTGCTCGGGTCAGTTCCAGGCGGTTGTCCTGCTTGAGCAACTGCAGGCACGGGTTGGGGGCTGTATCGCCCGCTGTGATGAGCGTATGGATGGATTGCGGCGGGAGCAGTGCAATGATGGAAGAACGCGGGCTGGAGCAGGGCCCGCTAACAAGGCTGCATGGACACAACCCTTCCAATCGGAGAACTGTGATGAAAAAGATTGTCGTCGCTGCGTTGATGGCCGGCCTGGCCGGCTGTGCGACTACTCCAGCCAGCAACGCCACGGGCGAGCGCCGGGTCAGCTATACCTGCGAGGGTGGCCCTGACCTTACGGTTGTCTATGGCGATGATGTCGCGCGTGTCGTGCAGCCCGATGGCAGCCTGCTGGATTTGCCGCAGCAGGTGAGCGGCTCGGGCGTCGCCTATGGCACGGCCACGCATTCCATCCGCGGCAAGGGCAGCGAACTGACTTACACGGTTGGCCGGATGATGCCGAGGCAGTGCCGCGAAAAATAAGCAGGCTGCTCCAACACAAAGGGCCAGGGCGGGAGCACCGCGCTGGCCCTCTCATGTTTGGCAGGATGTGTTGCCTTGCCGAAGGCGTTATGCGGCTTTGGATGCCCGCTGCCAGATCGCCAGGCCAACAACGATCAACAACGCGGCCGCCGTCGCGACCACGCCGATGAAAGCCTGGTCGAACGCTGCACCGGCCAGTTGGGTGAGTTGCCTGGCTTCGGTGTGGCCGAGCTGCTCGGCGATGAGCAGGGCTTCATCGAGGCTGTCGCTGGCTTCGGCGGCGATACCCGGCGGCAACACCATCGCGTGGGTGTACAGCGCGGACATCAGGCTGCCGAGGATGGCGATGCCCAGCGCGCCGCCGAGTTCGTAGGAAACCTCTTCCACCGACGCCGCCATCCCGGCACGTCCCTCTGGTGCGGACAGCATGATGACGCTCGACGCTGCAGTCATTGCCGCGCCGATGCCGAAGCCCATGCCGGACATGGCAAGCAGCCACAACCATGCCTCACGCTGGTAACTGAGCAGGTAGGCAGTCAGCGCGATGCCGGCAATCAGCAGCGAGCACCACAGCACACGCATCGCACCAATGCGCGGCAAGGCCAGCCCGGTCAGCGGGCCGGCAACGAAGGCCGCCAGCGGAATCGGCAGGATCAGCAGGCCGGCCTGCAACGGTGAATGCCCGAGCACCAGTTGCAGGCGCTGGCTGAAGACCAGCTCCACGCCGATCAGCGAACCGGCAGCGACCAGCGCGGTGGCGACGCCGGCGGAGAAACGCGGGTTCGCGAACAACGAGAAGTCGATCAGCGGTGCGCTGCTGCGCAGCTGGCGACGCACGAAGATGATCATCGCGATCACGCCAACCACCAGCGCAAGGCTGGCAATCGCCCATGACGGATTGCGCGTGCTGACTTCCTTGATGGCGTAGGTCAGGCCGACCAGGCCGACCATCACCTGCACCGAGCCGATGAAGTCCCACGGGTGTGCGGCATTGCCCGGGCGCGTGGGCAACAGCAAGCCGCCGGCCAGCAGGGCAAGGATCACCACCGGCACGTTGATCAGGAACACCGAACCCCACCAGAAATGCTCCAGCAGCAGGCCACCGACCACCGGGCCGAAGGCCGCGCCACCGGAAGCAACGGCGGCCCAGATGCCGATTGCGAAAGAGCGCTCCTTCTCGTCGGTGAAGGTCAAGCGGATCAACGACAGCGTTGCCGGCATCATCATCGCCGCACCCACGGCGAGCAGCGCACGCGAAGCGATCAGCCATGCCGGCGTCGGCGAAAATGCGGCAGCCACCGATGCGATGCCGAACACGACCAGGCCGGCCAGGAAGATGCGCTTGTGGCCCAGCCGGTCGCCGAGCGCGCCAAGGCCGGGCAGCAGTGCTGCGGCAACCAAGGCATAGGCATTGACGATCCACAGCTTCTCCGTGGCGCTTGCCGCCAGGTCGTGGGTAAGCGAGGGAAGCGCGGTATACAGCACCGTCATGTCGATGACGATCAGGAACAGTGCACTTGAGACGATGGCCAGCACCAGCCAGCGGTTGGAGGAGGTCATTTCCATTTCCTTGGTTCACCTGCCATCGCGCGCCATCCGGGCGCAGGTTGCCGTCATGCGGAGGCGCGAAGCCTGCGCACGATAGACGGCGGTGCTGGAATATGGGTTGAATAAAGCGTTTTGTGTGTGAATCTCATTGCGCGCGTGAGACTGGAAAGCTGCGCTGTTGCATGCGCCATCAATACGCAGGGAAAGCCGCGTTATGCGGATGGGGCAATGTGGAAACAGGCTGCTTCAAGACGTTCTCGATAGCAGCACTCAGAAAGCTGCCCCTGCCCTGGTCTTTAAGAAAGAACATCTGGGGAAACCTCTCTGCTCCAGCGGCACAACCCATGGAAGCTTCCCTGAAAACCGGCGACTCACGGCCTGCCATTTCTGCCATGGCAGAAGCTTCACCGCGACCATATCCACAAACAGGTGCGCCCCGTGCCCTGGCGTGTCGGATCCCCCCTCGTGACATTCACCCCCTATCATGCGGACCACATCAAGGAGATAGGGCGTGAGGCAAAGGATGGCAGGGGAGAGCTATAAGCGTTTGTACACGGTGTTTTATGTGGTGCTGCTTCTTGCCGTCGCGTTTTCAGAGAGTGTGGTGGCCGGGCCGCCCGCCCCGCTCGATCCAGTCCCGGCCAGTACCCCTGCATCCGGGGAGGCGGCGCTCATTGCGATGCTGGAGGAGCGCAGGAAGGCTCCCGTGCATACGGTGGATAGAAGCGTTGAAAGGCAATCGGCACTGGTGATCCCGGTCGTTCTCGGGGTGACGCTTCTGCTTGTCATCGCGATCGGCTGGCTGCTGAGGGCGCGCACGCGCTCGCGGACACGGCGACAGCCATCGAAGGTGGTGCCGCGCGTTCCGGTACGGATGCACTGGTACGCCGAAACACGTCTTCCCATCGCCGACTGGGAACGTATCGACCAGGATGCGCCAGCGCAGATGGACAGCGCGTCCGTGCATGTCTACCGGACGTCGGCGGCGCGGGAATGGCTGGAGGCGATGAACCAGCAACTGGGTGAACATTACCGCGTCACCGAATCCGCCGATTTCCTGCTGCTGTCGAACCTGCAGGATCGACCCGCCGTGGTGGTCCTGGAAACCTGTCAGCGCATGCTCAAGCGCATCAGCCGAAGCTTGAGCGAACTGGCTGTCGGGCAGGGCTTTGGCAAGTACGTGGTGATGGTGTTCGCGGACACCGATGACTACTACGCCTACGTGTCACATTACTACCCGGAAGGCGGTGAGTACGCGATGTCCTCGGGCATGTTCATCAAGGCCGGCTATGGGCACTTCGTAATGCCGCTGGAAGCGATCGAGACGATGGAGCCGGTGATCGCGCACGAGCTCACGCATTGCCTGTTGCAGCATCTGCCAATACCGGCCTGGTTGAACGAAGGGCTCGCTGTGAACACCGAGCACACCCTGTTCCCGCAGTTGGCTGCACCAGGTGCGCAGCTGTATTTCCCGCATGAAATTGCTGCTCAGCATGCGGCGTACTGGAACGAGGAGAGCATCCAGACGTTCTGGTCGGGCAAGTCGTTCCTGGCGACGGATGATGGCAACCGGCTCTCCTACGACCTGGCCAAGAAGATCACCTCGCTGGCGGCAGGTGATGAGCGCGCGTTCCGCGCATTCGTGGCAGCGGCACAGATGAGTGATGGTGGCCTGTCTGCGGAGCAGCATCTGGGTTATCCCCTCGGTAATCTGCTTGAGGCAGTGTTGGGTGAGGGGGAGTGGACGCCGCGACCGCACACCTGGATGCAGGGGACAGAGCGGGGTCAGTTTTGAGCAGGCTTATGGCGATGGGGCTTCAAGGTGCGGCCTGCAGTGGGAGTGAAAATGCGATCCATTGAGACGCGGTGGGAAGCCCTGGTTCAGGCCTATTCGATAATCCCTCACTTCCACAGGCGCTTCCGGATGAGTGGCTGTGATTCCCGTGTGCTCTGTGCTGAGTACGAATCTGAGTATCTGATCCTCCGCATAAGTTGCGATCTGCTGTTGGGGGAGTTGGGTGTGCGCTGGATGAGAAGAGCGAACGATCACCCCATACCAGATCCGTTGTGGGCCATTGCCTATTTCTGTCCGCAGTTTGATCCTGCTTTCATGGCTGCGGCCGGAGATATGGACATGATCCGTTGGGCAACCTGGACAGCAGAGGTCTGCAGCAAGAATGCCTGGGTGTTTGAACGCCGGGATTGGCTTGACGATGCAGGTTTCACGAATGCAGTGAAAGCGGCGAAGCAGATGCAGTTCGCTGTGGGGTGTCGGATCAAACCGATGGCTTGCGAGGAGATGCTTTGGAAGTTGGGGCGGCAGGACGGCGCGGTGCCTGCGTGGTAGGCCGCCCAGGCAAGTGCAGCGCTTCCGGCGGCGATGAAAGGCGTGTCGATATGATGTGCAGCGTTCCTTCCCCAGTGCCATGCATGCCGAGGTCAGTCTGTTCAAGGGCATCGCTGCGCTTCAGCGGAGATGCTATTGCAGGAACAACCTGCCATCACGCAGCAAGCTTCAGTAGCTGACTTTCAAAGCGCGGAATCGTCATCATCGGCGCGTTGGTGGTCGCGCTGGCATTGATTGTCAGCTTCGCGCCCGGGTGATCAGCTTGTGATGCTTGTAATCGTTCCGCTTTGATCATTGGTGACCGGCTACGCATGCGCTCATCTGAGTGCCTGATCTGTTGTTGGCATGCATTTATGCTTGCGCCAGTTTACGCAGGCGCTTGCGCTCCTTGCGGCGGGCGCGCCAGTTGCGCCAGTGCTGCTGCAGGCACGAGAAGATCACATACAACGCCGGCGTGCTGAGCAGGGTCAGGCTCTGCGAAATCAGCAGGCCGCCGATCATCGCGATGCCGAGCGGGCGACGCAGTTCCGAGCCTTCGCCCAGGCCGATGGCCAGTGGCAACGCGGCGAGGATGGCCACCATCGTCGTCATCATGATCGGACGGAAACGCACGATGCTGGCTTCGCGCACGGCCTCGGCCGGTGACTTGCCATGCTCGCGCTGCGCCACCAGGGCGAAGTCGATCATCATGATCGCGTTCTTCTTGACGATGCCGATCAGCAACACCAGCGCGATCATCGAGATCACCGACAGATCGGTATTGGTCACCCACAGCGCCAACAACGCGCCCATGCCCGCCGCCGGCAACGTGGACAGGATGGTCACCGGATGCACGAGGTTTTCGTACAGCATGCCCAGCACGATGTAGACCGTGGCGATGGCGGCGATGATCAGCATCAGCATTGCCGAGGGATCCATGGCGCGCCCAAAACCGCCGCGCTCGGCCTGGCGAATGTCGCCGGGCATGCGCAGGCCGGCGATGGCGGCCTTGACGATGGCATCGCCTTCACCGCTGCTCACGCCCGGCGCCAGGTTGTAGCTCAGGTCCATCACTGTGTACTGGTTCTGGTGGGTCACCTGCGACGGTGCCAGCCCCGGTTCCTGATGGGCGAGTGCGGTCAGCGGGATCATCTGGCCGCTGCTTGAACGCACCTGGAGGTCTTCGATGGCGGCCGGGCTGGCGGTTTGCCCGGGCAGTGCATTGACCACCACGCCGTATTGATTGAGGTCGGCGTAGATGGTGGAGATCTGCCGTTGGCCGAACGCGCCATACAGTGCGCCGTCGATGGCGCCGATGCTCACGCCCAGGCGCGAGGCCTTGTCGCGGTCGATGACGATCTTCTGCATCAGGCCGCCCTTGTCCACGTCCGAGCCGACGTCACGCAGCTTTGGATTTTGTTTGAGGACTTCCACCAGCCTGGGCAGCCATTCGGCCAGTTGCTCGGCGTCGTTGCCCTGCAGGGTCACGCGGTTCTGCGCGCCCTGGCCGCCGCCACCGCCGCCATCGGAGGGCAGGTCCTGGATGGCGCGCAGGCGCACATCCAGATCCGGGAACTGCGCAGCCTTGGTGCTCAGGCGGGTGACGACGACATTGGTTGGTTCGTTGCGGCCTTCCTGCTGCGTGTGCAACTCGATGTTGAACTGCGCACTGCTGCCCTGGCGGCTGGAACCCAGGCGCGAGCCCACCATCTTCACCGCCGGGTCGGCCAGGAACATGTCACTGAGGCGACGCTGGCGCTCGCTCATTTCCTGGAAGGAGACGGTGGCGCTGGAACTGGCGCGGCCCCAGACCAGGCCGGTGTCCTGCTCGGGGAAGGAGCCCTTGCTGACCGAGCCGGCCAGGTAGAACGTGGCGCCGATCAACAGCAGCGGTGTCAGCGACAACAGCAGGCAATGACGCAGTGCGAAGTCCAGCGCAACGGTGTAGATGCGCAGCATGCCTTCGTGCAGGCGGTCCAGCAGCGGGCCGATGCGCGAGGGCTTCACCGGCGCCGAATGCGGCTGCAGGAAGCGCGCGCACAGGGCCGGCGTCAAGGTCAGCGAAACAACGGCCGAGACGATGATCGCGGCAACAAGCGTGAGCGTGAACTCGCGGAAGAACGCGCCGATCATGCCCTGGGCGAAGATGATCGGCAGGAACACCGCGATCAGTGATGCGGTAATCGAGACGATGGTGAAGCCGATCTCGCGCGCGCCGGCCATCGCCGCTTGCTTGCGCGGCACGCCTTCGTCCAGGTGGCGCATGATGTTCTCGATCACCACGATGGCGTCGTCCACCACGAAGCCAATGGCGATCACCAGCGCCAGCAGGGTGAGGTTGTTGAGGGTGAAGCCCAACGCGTTCATGAGCAGGGCGGCACCGGCCAGCGACAACGGCACTGTTACTGCCGCAATCAAGGTGGGTGCCAGCCGGCGCAGGAACAGCGCCATGGTCAGGATCACCATCGCCAGGCTGATCATCAGGGTGATCTGCACTTCGGCCAGCGAAGCGCGAATGGTCGGCGTGCGGTCGAAGTAGGGCGTCAACGTGGTGCCGGCATCCAGGTAGGTGGACAGGCCGGGCACGGCGTCTTTCACGCGGTCCACGGTGGCCACCAGGTTGGCGCCGCTGCGCAGGTACACGTACATCAGCACGCCGCGCTTGCCGTTGAACCAGGCTGCTTGATACGCGTCCTGCTGGCCATCGTAGACGGTGGCGATGTCCTTCAACCGCACCACCGCGCCGTCGTGCGTGGCGATGGCGACGTTGGCGAAATCCGGCGCTTTGCGGATCTGGTCGTTGAGGACGATGGCGGTCTGCGTGCTGCCATCGCTGAGGAAGCCCAGCGGTGAAGCGACGTTGGCCGCGCGCATGGCGTTGCGCAGGTCATCCGGGCTCAGGCCCAGTGCATTCATCGCGCGCAGGTTGAGGTCGATGCGCACCGCCGGCGTGGACGCACCGGCAATATCCACCTGCGATACACCGGGCAACTGCCGCAGCCGCTGCGCCAGCAGCGAGTCGGCCAGGTTGTACAGCTCGGCCACCGATTGCGTGTCCGAGGTCAGCGCCAATGCGATCACCGGATCGTCGTTGGGGTTGGCCTTCTGATACGTGGGCGTGTTGATGCCGGCCGGCAGGTCGGCCATGGCCGCATTGATCGCGGCCTGCACGTCCTGCGCGGCGGCGTCGATGTCGCGGCTGGTGTTGAACATCAAGAACACCATGCTGCGGCCGTCGCTGCTGCTCGAACGCATGGTGTCGATGCCCGGCACCTGGCCGAGGTGACGCTCCAGCGGCGCGGTCACCGTCGAGGCCATGGTGTTGGCATCGGCACCGATGTTCGACGCCTGCACGAAGATCACCGGGATGGTCAGGTTGGGCAGGGCGGCAACGCCCAGCCGCAGGTAACAGACCAGGCCGGCGAAGAACAGGCCGATGGCCAACAGGCCGATGCCGATGGGGCGTTTGATGAAGGGCGCGGAGATATTCATGCCAGCGCGTTACCGGGCCGTCTGCAGGCGCGCGGCGGCACGCTGTTCACGGCGCCTGGCGGCCCATTCGGAGAAGCGCTCGAAGTACAGGTAGATCACCGGCGTGGTGTACAGCGTGACCAGCTGCGACAACAGCAGGCCGCCGACGATGGCCACGCCGAGCGGTCGCCGCAGTTCCGAACCAATGCCGGTGCCCAGTGCCAGCGGCAACGCGCCGAGCATGGCGGCGGCGGTGGTCATCATGATCGGGCGGAAACGCAGCAGGCAGGCGCGGCGGATGGCATCGAACGCATTGGCACCGGCACGCTGCGCGTCCAGTGCGAAGTCGATCATCATGATCGCGTTCTTCTTGACGATGCCGATCAGCAGGATGATGCCGACGATGCCGTCCACCGACAGGCTCATGCCGCATAGGTACAGCGCCAGCAACGCGCCGACACCGGCCGGCGGCAGGGTGGAGATGATGGTCAACGGGTGGATCCAGCTTTCATACAGAACGCCCAGCACGATGTAGATCACCGCGATGGCTGCCAGCAGCAACAGCACCACGTCGGTCTGGCTGTTGGAGAACTCCGCCGCGGTGCCGACAAACTGCGCCTGCATCTGCTGCGGCAGTTCCAATGCGGCGACCGCTTTGTTGATCGCGTCCACGCCTTCGGACAACGAATACCCCGGTGCCAGGTTGAAGGAGATGGTGGCCGACGGCAGCTGTTGCTGGTGGCTGACGATCAACGGCGCGGTGCCCGGAATGGCAGTAGCAATGGCCGACAGCGGAATGCTGCCGCCCGCACCCAGGGCGATGCCGGTGTTGCTGTTGCCGATGCCGGTAGCGGTGGAGGAGTTGCTCGAACTCACCTGGCCCAGCATGGTGGCGTTGCTGCCGGTCAGCGTGCCGCTGCCGTTGCTGCCGATGGCCAGCTGGTTCATCAGCGCGTCGCTGTTGCGGAATTCCGGCGCCACTTCCAGCACCACACGATATTGGTTGAGCTGGGTGAAGATGGTCGAGATCTGGCGCTGGCCGTAGGCGTCGTACAGCGTGTCGTCGATGGTCTGCATCGGCACGCCGTAACGCGCGGCCTTGTCGCGGTTCACTTCCACATGCAACGCACGGCCGTGGTTGGCCAGGTTGTTGTCCACATCGGCCAGCTCGGGCAAACGGCGCAGTGCATCGGTGACGCGGTCGGTCTGCGCGGCCAGCTCGGTGCTGTCCATGTCCGAGAGCGAGAACTGGTACGCGGTGGCGGCCACGCGCGTGTCCAGGGTCACGTCCTGCACCGGCTTGAGGTACAGCGCCACGCCGGGAATATGCGCAGCAGCGGCCTGCAGGCGCGGCAGGATCACATCCAAACCGTCGCGGTCGCCACGGTCCTTGAGCACGATGCTCAGCTGGCCCTGGTTGAGCGTGGGGTTCATGCTGCCGGCACCGATGTAGGCGGCCACGCCACTCACCGCTTCATCCTGGTGCAGCGCGGCGGCCACGGCCTGGGTGCGCTGCTGCATCTGGTCGAAGGCCACGTTCTGGTCGGCCAGCACCACGCCGGTGATCATGCCGGTGTCCTGGTCGGGCAGCAGGCCCTTGGGGATGACCATGTACAGCACGACGGTCAGCGCGACCGAAGCCAGCGCAATACCCAGCGTCAGCGGCTGGTGGCGCAGCACCCAGTCCAGGCTGCGTTCGTAGGCGTGGACCAGGCGCGACCAGGCGGTGACCTTGCCTGCAGCGGCGGCACGCTCGTGGGCGTCGTCGCCTTCGGGCAGGGCGTCGGGCTTGAGCAGGTAGGCGCACATCATCGGCGTGAGCGTCAGCGAGATCAGCATCGAGATCGACACCGCAATCGTCAGCACCCAGGCAAACTCATGGAACAAGCGGCCGGTGACACCCGGCATCAGGATCAACGGCAGGAACACCGCCACCAGTGACACCGTCAACGACAGCACGGTGAAGCCGATTTCCCTTGCGCCGGTTTCCGCCGCTTCCTGGCCGTCCTTGCCCTGTTCGATGTAGCGCACGATGTTTTCGATCATCACGATCGCATCGTCCACGACGAAGCCGGTGGCCACGGTCAGCGCCATCAGCGACAGGTTGTCCAGCGACATGCCGGCAAAGGCCATCACCCCGAACGTGCCCAGCAGCGACAGCGGCACCGCCACCGAGGGGATCACCGTGGCCCACAGGCGCCGCAGGAACACGAAGATCACCGCCACCACCAGGCAGATGGTGAGGATGAGCGTGAACTGCACGTCATGCACCGAGGCGCGGATGGTGACGGTGCGGTCGGAGAACACATCCAGCGTCACGTCGGCCGGCAACATGGCCTGCAGGCTGGGCAGGATCTGGCGGATGTTCTCCACCGACTTGACGATGTTGGCACCGGGCTGGCGGCGCACTTCCAGCAGCACCGCCGGCTTGCCGTCGGCCCACGCGGCGATCTGGTCGTTCTCTACGCCATCGACCACCTTGGCCACGTCACGCAGGCGCACCGGCGCCCCGTTCTGGTAACGGATGATGATGTCGTTGTAGTCGGCCGCGTCGCTGAGCTGGTCGTTGGTGGACAGCGTGTAGCTCTGCGTCTTGCCGTTGAGCGAGCCCTTGGGCGCGTTGACGTTGGCCTGGGTCAGCGCGCTGCGCAGGTCTTCCAGGGTCATGCCCATGTTGGCCAGCTGCGCCGGGTTGGCCTGGATGCGCACGGCCGGGCGCACGTTGCCGGCAATGGAGACCAGGCCCACGCCGTCCACCTGCGACAGGCGCTGGGCCAGCACCGAATCGGCCAGGTCGTTGACCTCGCGCAGCGGGCGCGTGTCCGAGGCCAGCTTGAGGGTGAGGATTGGCGCGTCGGCCGGGTTAACGCGGTTGTAGACCGGCTGGTAGGGCAGCGAGCTGGGCAGCGTGGCCTGGCGGATCGCCGCCTGCACATCCTGCGCGGCGGTGTTGATGTCGCGCTCCATCGAGAACTGCAGCACGATGCTGGACAGCCCGGCCGAGGAGTCGGAGGTCATCATGTCCAGGCCGGAAATCTGGCCCAGTTGCCGCTCCAGCGGCGTGGTCACCAGCGAGGCCATGGTCTGTGCGCTGGCACCGGGGTACTGCGTGCTCACCACCAGGCTGGGGGCTTCGATCTCGGGCAGGGCGGCAACCGGCAGGCGCTGGTAGCCAAGGATGCCCAACAGCATCAGGCCGACCATCAACAACGATGTGGCGATCGGGCGGCGGATGAAAATGGTCGAGAAGCCCACGGGCGATTCCTGGTGCGGGGGGAGAGGGCGGGGCGGTAAGCGGCGCGTCAGCGCGGCCGTCCGCCACGGCCCTTCTGGCTGGCTGCCTTGAGCTGCTCTTCGGTGGGCGCCGGCGGCGCCTGGCCCGGAGCGAGCTGGGTGACCTTGCTGCCTTCCTTCAAACGGAACTGGCCTTCGGTGACCACCTTGTCGCCGGCCAGCAGGCCCTTGCTGATGACGACATGGCTGTCGTCCACCTGGCCGCCCTGCACCACGTCACGCAGGGTGACGGTGCTGTCGGGCGTGATCAGATAGACGAAATCGCCAGTGCTGCTGCGCTGCACGGCTTCGGCCGGCACCACCACCGCGTCGGGCAGTTCGTTGAGCTGCATGCGCACGTTGACGAACTGGCCCGGCCACAGCGCGGACTCGGTATTGGGGAATTCGGCGCGCAGGCGGAATGTGCCGCTGTTGCTGCTGATCTGGTTGTCCACCACCTGCAGCCTGCCGTCGGCGTTGGTCACCGCACCGCCCTCGCGGTCGAGCGTGGACGTCTGCAGCGGCCCGGCCTGCTGCGCGGTGCGCACCGCATCAAGCTGCTGCTCGGGCAGGTTGAACACCACATAGGCCGGCTGCAGCTGGGTGACGGTGACGATCTGGCTGCCGGCGCTGACCACATTGCCCGGGTCCACCGCACGGATGCCGGTGATGCCGTTGATCGGCGAAGTGATGCGGGTGTAATCCAGCTGCACCTTGGCCTGGTCGGCCGAGGCCTGCGACGCGGCGACCGCGGCCTGGTACTGCGCCACCTGGTTGCGCAGCGTGGTCAGGTCGGTCTGCGCGACGAACTGGCGGTATTCCGGCGAATTGGAGCGCTCGAAGTTGGATTGCGCGGTGGCCAGCAGCGCCTGGTTCTGGCGTTTGCTGGCGATGGCCTGGTCGTACTGTGCCTGGAAGGTACGCGGGTCGATCTGCGCGAGCAGGTCGCCTTTCTTCACCGCCTGGCCTTCGCGGAAATTGACGCTCAACAGTTCTCCGCCCACCTGTGGACTGACGGTGACGGTGTTGTAGGCGGCCACGGTGCCCTGTGCGGTGACATAGACCGGCACGTTCCTGCGCTCGGCTGCGACCACGGTGACCGGCACCGGCGCGTTGTCCCTGCCTGCCCCCGCGCCGGTCATGCCTGCTGCCGGTGCGTCCGCCTTCTGCTTGCCGCCCCCCATCACCCGATAGCCAATCCCGGCCACGAGCAGTACTGCGATGACCAGCAGCACGATCTTCCAGAAACGCGACATGCGAAAACTCCTGAGGAACCGAGGGGGGGGAAACGGCGAAGCCATAGAGGATACCGCCGTGGTGTACGGCGCCGGCTCATGACCGATGGGCCACGCGCTCAGACCGCGACAAGTGATGAACGTTCCACAGGGGATTGGGTTGACGTGGGTTTTGGGGTGTTCAAAAGGCGCCCCTCTCCCCAACCCCCGCTCCGCGCCCCGGCCCTTGCGCTGGCGCAAGGTCGTTCAAGGAGCAGCGAACCAGTGGTTCGCAAGCTGCTCCTTTCACCCCGCAAGGGGAGAGGGGCTTTGAAGCTGCAGTTGCCGATATTGCTTCAGCTCGCATGACACAGAGCCCCTCTCCCTTGACGGGAGAGGGGTTGGGGAGAGGGTGAGAGAGCCAAGCCCCCCCCCCCGGCACCCCAAACCCAGAATCCTCCCATCGGATTCCCCGGCCAACTGCCCTACAGTCACTCCAACATCCCCGTCCCAAGGAGAGTTGCCGATGGCCCGCAAGACCGTGTTGCTGTCCGCGCTGCTGTGCGCCCTGTCGCCGCTGGCGCAGGCCCAGGAGGCCCAGCGCCCCGAGGTGGCCGCTGCGGCCACGCGCCTGCAGCAGAAAGTGGTGGACTGGCGCCGTGATTTCCACCAGCACCCGGAGCTGTCCAACCGCGAGGAACGTACCGCCGCCAAGGTCGCCGAGCGCCTGCGTGCGATGGGCCTGCAGCCGCAGACCGGCGTTGCCGTGCACGGGGTGGTCGCGATCATCAAGGGCGGCCTGCCCGGCCCGAAGATCGCGCTGCGGGCGGATATGGATGCGCTGCCGGTCACTGAACAAACCGGGCTACCGTTTGCCTCCAAGGCCACTGCTGAATACCGCGGTGAGCAGGTTGGAGTGATGCACGCCTGCGGTCACGATGCACACACGGCCACCCTGCTCGGTGTAGCCGATGCGCTGGTGGCCATGCGCGACAAGCTGCCCGGCGAGGTGATGTTGATCTTCCAGCCGGCCGAAGAAGGCGCGCCGCCGCCGGAACAGGGCGGTGCCGATCTCATGCTCAAGGAAGGGTTGTTCAAGGATTTCAAGCCGGAGGCGGTGTTCGGCCTGCATGTGTTTTCCAGTGTGCAGGCCGGGCAGATCGCCGTGCGCGGTGGCCCGCTGATGGCCGCGTCCGATCGCTTCGGCATCACCGTGCATGGCCGCCAGACGCATGGTTCGGCGCCGTGGAATGGGGTTGACCCGATTGTTGCCGCGTCCGATCTGATCGGCACCGCGCAGACCATCGTCAGCCGCCGCGCCAACCTGTCCAAGCAGCCGGCCGTGGTCACCTTTGGCGCGATCAAGGGCGGCATCCGCTACAACATCATTCCCGATTCGGTGGAGATGGTCGGCACCATCCGTACCTTTGATCCGGACATGCGCCAGCAGATATTCGCCGACCTGCGCAATGTTGCCGAACACACCACCGCCGCGCATGGCGCCACGGCGACCACGGAAATCTACGAGAAGGACGGCAACCCGGCCACGGTCAACGACCCGGCACTGACCGCGCGCATGCTGCCCAGCCTGCAGGCGGTGGTGGGCAAGGCCAATGTCTACGAGCCGCCGCTGCAGATGGGTTCGGAAGATTTTTCGCTGTACGCGCAGCAGGTGCCGTCGATGTTTTTCTTCGTCGGTTCAACGGCGCAGGGCATCGACCCGGCCACCGCGCCCAGCAACCACTCGCCCAAATTCCTGCTCGACGAAAAGGCACTGGACGTGGGCCTGCGCGCGCTGTTGCAGGTATCGCTGGATTACCTGCACGGCGGTACCACTCAGTAACGCCGCAAACAATGTAGTGCCGAGCCATGTTCGGCAGCGGCCTTACCGGCAAGGCCGCAGCGGAGCATGGCTCCGCTCTACAAAGAAAGCGCACCAGCGAAGCATCACTCCGCACCACGCAACAACAGAAAACCCGGCAATCATGCCGGGTTTTCTGTTTGCAGCACTGCGCCGTTTCAGGCCTTCATGTTGCCGGTATCGATGTAACGCTGGTGCCAGGAAAGGGCTTCGGGCAGCAGGTGCGGGGTGTGCTTGCCGTAGCTGTCGCGGCAGGCGCGGTCGAAGTAATCGTTGAGCTGGTCGCGGAAATCCGGGTGCGAGCAGTTGTCGATCACCACACGTGCACGGGCGCGCGGCGGCAGGCCACGCAGGTCGGCCAGGCCTTGCTCGGTGACGATGATCGACACGTCGTGCTCGGTGTGATCAACGTGGCTGACCATCGGCACGATCGAGGAAATGGCGCCGTTCTTGGCCGTGGATGGGCTCAGGAACGTGGACAGGAAACCATTGCGGGTGAAGTCGCCCGAACCGCCGATGCCGTTCATGATGCGGCTGCCCATCACGTGCGTGGAGTTCACGTTGCCGTAGATATCTACCTCGATCATGCCGTTCATGCCGATGCAGCCCAGGCGGCGCACCAGCTCCGGATGGTTGGACATCTCCTGCGTGCGCATGATGATGCGGTCACGATAGAAATGGATGTTGCGCTTGAACTCCTCGTTGGCCTCCGGGCTCAACGCAAAGCCGGTGCACGAGGCGTATTCAAGGACACCGGATTTGAGCAGGTCGAGCATGCCGTCCTGGATCACCTCGGTGAACGCCGTCAGCCCGCGCAGGCCGCTGTCGGCCAGCCCGGCCAGCACCGCATTGGGGATGTTGCCCACGCCCGACTGCAGCGGCAGCAGGTTCTGCGGCAGGCGGCCCTTGGCCACTTCGTGCTTGAGGAATTCGATCAGGTGGCCGGCGATCAGCTTGCTTTCCGCGTCGATCGGCTTGAACGGACTGTTGCGGTCCGGGCCATTGGTGCGCACCACCGCCACGATCTTGGCCGGATCAATGTCCAGCGTGGTCTGGCCGATGCGGTCGTTGGCGTGGACCAGCGGGATCGGCTTGCGGTGCGGCGGCAGCGCGGTGCCGTAATAGATGTCGTGCATGCCCTCGATGCCCTCGGGCTGCCACTCATTGACCTCGATGATCACTTTCTTGGCCAGGTCCAGCCAGGTCTTGTTGTTGCCGACCGAGGTGGACGGCACCAGCGCACCGTCCTCGCGGATGGCCGACACCTCGATCACCGCGGTATCGATCTCGCCGTAGAAACCAAACCACACATGCTGGGCAACGTGCGAGAGATGGATGTCGATGTAGTCCAGCTTGCCGTCGTTGATGCGCTTGCGGGCATCGGGGTCGCTCTGGAACGGCATGCGCATGGCCAGGCCGTCGGCCTTGGCCAGCGCGCCATCGAGTTCCGGCGCGGTGGAGGCGCCGGTCATCAGCTTGATCTGGAACGGCAGGCCCTGCGCGTGCACCGCTTCGATGCGCTGCGCCAGTGCCAGCGGCACGGCCTTGGGGTAGCCGGAACCAGTGAAACCGCTCATGGCGACGGTCTCACCCGGCTGGATGAAAGCGGCCGCTTGTTCAGCGGAAACGATGCGGTCGCGCAGGCGCGCGTCCAGGATGCGTTCGACAGACATACGACGACGGATTCTTGTGGGGAATGGCCGATTATCGCCGTTCGCCGTGAACAGGGGTGTTCTACCTTGGTGGGATGGTCTTTGCCGATCCGGGGCTCTTGTACCGGCAAGTACTGTTTTGCACTGCAGCGTGCAACTTGTCCGAACTCCCCGCACGATCGCCCTGCATCCCGACGTGGGGGAGGGAGCAAAGCCCGCTGGCAGTTCGCTGTCAGCGGGCTTTTTTATTGCCCGTCTTCTGCACGGGGCGACCGCAGCCCCGGCCAGATGCCAGAATCGGCGGCATGAATCTGCCCGCCCCCGCATTGCCTGAATACGTCACGCCGGTCGTTGACCGCGCCATCGCCCGCCTCACGCTTGCCGTGCCGGACCCGGCGCAATGGCCGCAATCCCCGGATTTCGACGCCACCCTGCGGCAGCTGGCGGTCACCAGCGACTTCGCCATCGACACCCTGTGCCGGCAGCCCGAGCTGCTGGCCTTGCTGGCCCAGCCCGATCCCACGCCGCTGCCCAGGCCCGAACTGGACCCGCTGCAGCCCAGCGCCTGGCCAACCCAGTTGCGCCGCTACCGCGCGGCGGCGTCCACGCGGCTGATCTGGCGTGACCTGACCGGCGCCGACGATGTGGACGCCACCTTGGCCGGTGCCACGTCGCTGGCCGAGGACTGCCTGCAGCTGGCGCTGGCCGCGCTGGAACAGGAGTTCGCCGGCCGCCACGGCGTGGTGCGTGATGCCGACGGCAACGCACAACAGCTGGTGGTGTTCGGCCTGGGCAAGCTGGGCGGCGGTGAACTGAACTTCTCCTCCGACATCGATCTGGTCTACGCCTATCCGCACAACGGCGACTCCGACGGCGCCCGCCCGCTGGCGGCCGAGGAATATTTCGCGCGGCTGGGCCAGCGGCTGGCACGGCTGTTGGACGAAACCACCGCCGAAGGCTTCAGTCACCGCGTTGATCTGCGCCTGCGTCCGTTCGGCACGGCCGGGCGGGTAGCGCTGTCCTTCGCCGGCATGGACCAGTATTTCCAGCGTGAAGGCCGCGACTGGGAACGCTATGCGTGGATCAAGGCGCGTGCGGTGGCCGGCGATATCGCCGCCGGTGAGGCCTGGCTGGAGACGCTGCGGCCGTTTGTCTACCGCCGCTACCTGGATTTCACCGCGCTCGATGGCCTGCGCGAAATGAAGGCGGCGATCACCGCCGAGGTCGCGCGCAAGGACCGGCTGGATGACATCAAGCGCGGCCCGGGCGGCATTCGTGAAATCGAGTTTCTTGCCCAGGCATTGCAGCTGATCCGTGGCGGGCGTGAAGCCGCGTTGCGCGAACGCCGCTTGCTGCCGGCACTGTGCGCGCTGGTCGCCGCCGGGCAGATGGCGCCTGCCGATGGTGATGACCTGACCACCGCGTACCGTTTCCTGCGCCGGGTGGAAAACCGCCTGCAGATGCTGCGTGATGCGCAGACACATTGCCTGCCCACCGACCCGCTGGACCGCGCGCGCATTGCACTGGGATTGGGTTACGCCGATTGGGATGCGCTGCTGCACGCGCTGGATCAACAGCGTGAGCGCGTGAGCACCGAGTTCGGCGCGCTGCTGGCACCGCGAAAGGGCCAGGCCGCGCCCGATGCGCTGGCCAGTTACTGGCGCGTGCTGCCCGGTGGCGGCAGTGCCGAGGTGCTGGCCGAAGCCGGTTTCGCCGACGCCAACGGTGCCGACCAGTCGCTGCGCGAATTTGCGCAGTCACTCGGCGTGAAGTCGCTGTCGGACAACGCGCGCGCGCGGCTGGACCGCGTATTGCCGGCGCTGCTGCTGGCGGCGACGCGCTCACCGCAACCGGACGCCGCACTGCGCCGCGTGCTCGGCCTGCTGCAGTCCATCCTGCGCCGCACCAGCTATCTGGCCCTGCTCGACGAGCAACCCAGCGCGCTGACCCGGCTGGTCAACGTGCTGGCGCGTAGCGCGCTGTTGTCCGAACGTCTGGTCGCTTTCCCGTTGTTGCTGGACGAACTGCTGGACACGCGTGTGGCCGGGCCCATGCCCGACGCGCAGGAGATGCATGACGCCTGTGCCACCGCATTGCACATCGACGATCCGGAAGCGGCGCTGCGCGCGCTCAACGAAGTGCGCCTGGCGTTGAGCTTCCGCATGGCACTGGCGTTCCACGATGGCCGGCAACGTGCGGTGGATTGCACCCGGCAACTCGCCCAGCTTGCCGATGCCGTGGTGGTGACGGTGCTGGAAATGGCGCGCGCCGACATGGCCCATGCCCATGGCGAAGTCCCTGGCGGGCGCTTCGCGATCATTGGTTACGGCAGCCTCGGCGGCTTGGAATTGGGGTTCGGTTCGGATCTGGACCTGGTGTTTTTGTACGCGCATCCGCCCGAAGCCGAGGCCAGCGACGGCCCGCGTCCGTTGGAGAGCGGCCGCTGGTTCGCGCGGCTGGCGCAGAAGGTGATGGCGTTGTTGGCGGCAGTCACCGCCGCGGGCCGCCTGTACGACATCGACGTGCGCCTGCGCCCGGATGGCGGCAAGGGCGCGCTGGTGTCGTCACTGGCCAGCTACACCGAGTACCAGCGCGAGCGTGCCTGGACCTGGGAACACCAGGCCTTGGTGCGTGCGCGCGGCGTGGCCGGTGAGGCGTCGCTGCTGGCCGACTTCGAGCAGGTGCGCGCGGCCACGCTTGGCCGCGAACGCGACCACGACACCTTGTTCGGCGACGTGCTGAAAATGCGCGCACGCATGCGCGCCGAACTGGACCGCAGCGATGCGGCGCGGCTGGATCTCAAGCAGGGGGCCGGTGGTCTGGTTGATCTGGAATTCGTGCTGCAGACCGGCGTGCTGGCCGGTGCATCGCGCAATCCCGCGTTGTCCGAGCCGCGCGAAACGCCGTTCCTGATCGCCGCATTGGCCGCATCCGGTTGGCTGCCCAGCGACACCGCCATGGCCCTGCACGACGCACACGCCACGCTGTTGGATGTCGGGTTGTCCTGCACCCTGGACCGACGCGCGCGCATGGCCGTGCCCACGCCGGAGATTGAAGCGGCATGCGCGGCAATCACCGCGGCGGCCATCGCCAAGGGCCTGCCGTTCGAGCCCGGCAAGCACGCGTAAGTAGTCAATGGGAATCAGCGCCGAACCCGGCGCTGAAGGTCAGCGCGCCGGCGCCATCTTCCACAGCAAGGCGCGGAACGGTGCCAGCAGGCAGACGCCGATGGCCAGCTTCACCGCCAGGTCGCCCAGCCCCCAGCTGATCCACGGCAGCGACGAACCGGCGAAGGCGATGGACCAGAAGATCGCGGTGTCCACGGTGGCGCTGCAGGTGGTGGCCACCATCGGCGCGCGCCACCAGTTGCCGGCGCGCAGGCGGTCGAACACGGTGATGTCCAGCAACTGCGCGACGATGAACGCCGAGCACGAGGCCACCGCGATACGCGGCGTGGCAATCCAGATCGACAGCACCACGGCCACCGCAAAACCGGCCCATGCCACGCGCCGTGCGGCCTGCGGCCCGAAGCGGCGGTTGATCAGGTTGCTGACCAGAAAGGCGATGGGATAACTGAACGCGCCCCAGGTCAGCCAGTCATTGATGGGGTACTGCACCAGCACGTTCGAGCCCAGCACCACCGCGCCCATCGCCAGCACGGCGAGCAGCAGCGAAGTGGGGGTGAGCGGCGCGAAGCGGGTGGACGGATGCGAGGACATGGACGGCACAGGCAGCACTGCAAGGTGCCGCAGAAGAAGAGAAAGAAGGGCGGCCAAGCCGGAACCGGCAGGCGCGCAGGGCGAAATTGTACCCGGCCAAGCCTGTCGGGCATGTCAACGCGCGGAAACAGCGCGTTCTGTGAGGGTGGACCCGTGCGGGGAGCTTGGTAAAAAAGTGGGCGGGGCTTGAAAAAAAAGCGGAAGGCGGTGCGTCCCGCTTTAGCCCCTCTCCCCCCGCGGGGTGAAAGGAGCAGCTTGCGAACCACTGGTTCGCTGCTCCTTGAACGACCTTGCGCCAGCGCAAGGGCCGGGGCGCGGAGCGGGGGTTGGGGAGAGGGTGGCTATTGAGCTTGTTGCTCCCAAAGCAGCCTCATCCGCCCCCCGCCTTCGCGGGGGCAGGCTCTGTGGGCACCTGTATTCGGCACATCCATGTGCCTCACCCTTCGGGCGGCTTCGCCGTACAACTCGGCAATCCTGCCGAGTTGTCGTCCCGCAAGCGGGAGAAGGGAGTAATTGGCATCTTGGCAATCCCAAAGCCCCTCTCCCTTTACGGGAGAGGGGTTGGGGAGAGGGTGCTTTGGGCTTCTGGCATCCGCCCCCACCTACGCCGGCCGATCTGCTGCTTCAGCAACTCACAGCGTCGACGTGCGGCTCTGCTCCATTGCCTGGATTGTCGGTACGAAGGTCAGCACCGCGCCGTCCTCGGCACGCAGCATCCAGCCGGCACCCTGTGGGCTGGGGGTGAAGGCCACGGTCTGGCCGACGACGAAGTTTTCCGCCGGGTTGTCCTCGCGCTGCGGCCATTGCAGTTGTGCGGTGTTTTCGGTGTTGGCCGGGTCTTCCAGTGCCACGGTGCGGCCACCCTCGGCCGTTGCGGTGATCGACTTGACCTGCATGTCCGGCAGCGGGCCGGCGGTCAGGCGCCGTGCCTGACGGTCATTGCGTGCCTGGGTGGACGACTCGCCGGCCTTGCTGCTCACCCCGGCGGCCAGGAACAACGGCGCCGACACCAGCATTGATGCGCCGGCCGATACCACCAGCGTGCTGACCTCGGATGTGTTCATGCCTTCGCCGGCGCGCGCCGGTGCCACCGCCAGCAGGCAGGTCACGGCGAGGCTGGCGGCAAGCAGGGTAAGCGGGTTCTTCATGGACATGCCTGGGTAACGGGAAACGGCGGGTTTACAGGGTGCGGGTACGGCTTTCATCCACCGCCTCGATGGTCGGGACAAAGGCCAGTGCCGTGCCCTCGGTATTGCGCAGCATCCAGCCCGCGCCCTGCGGGCTGGGCTGGAAGGCGACCATCGCGCCCACGGTGAATCCGGCGGCGGGATCATCCTCGCGCTTGGGCCATTCCAGCGTGGCCCGGTTCTCCGGATTGGCGGGGTCTTCCAGGGCCACGCGGCGGCCGCCGTCGGCCGCGGTTTCGATCGACTTGACCTCCAGGTCCGGCAGCTGCCCCGCGCTGAGGCGGCGCTTCTCCTGGCGGCGTTCGCTTGATTCCTTGGACATGTCGGCCGCGCCGCGCACGCCGGCGGCGGACAGGAACATCGGCCCGGACACCACCATCACCGCGCTGAAGCCGGCCACCAGCACCGAACCCTGCGAGCCGTTGAGGTTCAGCCCATCGGCCTGTGCGGGGGTGCTGGCAAGGCCAAGGCTGGCGACCACGGCGAAGGCCAGCGCGCTGCTGCGGATCAGATGCTTCATGGGGAGGACTCCTGTGATGGGGATGCCGCGCCGGTCACGGCCGGCACGGGGGTCTGGTGGGGGATGGACAACTCGCGCTCCAGGGCGCCGCTGCGGTGCAGGAAGTCGAACACCGACTCCACCGTCACCACCGAATAGTTGCCGGAAATACGCTCGCTGGCCGGGTGGTCGGTGACCGCCACGTTGTCGGCGAAGAACCGCGCGCCCAGGCGTTTGCCGATGCCGATATGCATGCGGCTGGGCGTGTAGCCATGTTGCTTGAGCCACTCCAGCGTGTGCTTGCGGTCGTCCAGCACCGTGCCGTCACCCGACTGCGCCATCGCTGCGGCGGTGACTTCCAGGATCCACTGGTTGGAGTTCTGGTAGTCGGTGCTGCCGGGGTAGGCCAGCATGCTGTAGCGCGGCTCGTGCAGCGCCCGGGCCTGCGGCGCTGCGCCGGCCAGCAGGGTCTTCAATGCGGTGCGCACGGCGGCAGTGGGGATGCCCACGCGCAGGTCGGTGGTGATCGAGCTTTCGCCGACCAGGTTCACCAGGCCTTCGCGGTACAGGTCCGATGCGTCGGTCTTGCAGCGGTTGAGCAGGTGCACCACGTCCCAGCTGCCCTGGTCATTGCGGACCAGAAAGGCGAGGTGGCTGTGGCGCAGGCCGTATTTGCTCAGGTCCTGGCCACCGCGCGCGGCAACGGCCACATCCACATCGGGCAGGGCATCGAGGGTGTCGGCGGTAACCGCGGCCATGTCGAACATTGCTGCGATGGTGGTCGGCGGCGGATAGCGCGGTGCGCACACAGGCTGTGCGAAGGCGGTGCTGGTCAGTATCGCCAGGCCGAGGCCAGCGATCAGTGCATGTGTCGTGCGATGTTTCATCGGCGCGCATCCTTGCATGGAGATTGCGAAAGATTCGTTAGGTGGCGGGGGAGCTTGCGCTGCGTTTGTCTTTGCCGTCATTTCCGCGAAGGCGGGAATGACGATGCGGAAGTTGCGCCGGCTTCGCGGCCAAGGCCGCTCCTGCAGCGGTTCCTCACAACCCCAGCCGCAGCTTCACCTCGGCGGCGATGCGCTCGGTCTCGCGCAGTGGCTCAATGGTCTGCGAGGAACCGGCATCCAGGGCATCCAGCCCGTCCTGCAGCCGGTCACGCGCCCGCAGCGATGCCTGGAAGCGTGCCATCCGCCCCTGCGCGCGCTGGCCCAGCAGCACGCCCACCGGCACCCGGGTGGCGCAGGCTTCGGACAGCAGGTTCACCGAATCGGGGGTGCAGATGATGCGGTCGGCCCAGCCGAGCAGGCCGGCATAGGGGTTGGAGCCATCGCCACCATCGCTCCAGATCACTCCCGGCACATCGTCAAAGGCGCGCAGCAGGGCATCGGTGACCGGGCGCGGTGTACGGCGCGAGGTGGTGGCCAGCACGCTGCCGCCGTCGGCGCGGATGCGCGCGGCCAGTTGTTGCAGCAGCGCCTGCATCTCCGGTTCCCGCCAGGGCGCATGTTCGGTGGGGCCGCCGACCAGCAGGGCGGTGCGCGGCCCGGGCAACTGCTCGAAGCTGGAAAATGCCGCCCGGCCCCAGGCCAGCCAGTCGTCGCTGACCGGATTCAGGCTGCCCAGCAGCGTCAGCACGTTCTCGCCACGCAGGCGGTCATGGTCCGGCACCACCAGCACGTCCCAATGGCGCGAGCCGATGCGCGGGTCCAGGATCTGCACCGTGCGCGTGCCGTGCTGGCCCAGCAGCCGCAGGGCGCCGGCCGCCTGGCGGCCGCAGCCGATCGCCAGCCCCGGCGGCTGGCTGGCAAGTTGCAGGAACGCGGGGCCAAAGGCCTGTCGTGCGCCCGGGACAAGGCGCGGCGTGAACCAACGCCAGGGCGCACGCGGAAGCAGCTGCAGACGTTGCTGCCCGCCCAGGCGCAGTGCAGCGGCCAGCGCCACGGCCTGCCGTACATTGCCGGCGCGGCCGTCAGTGATCGTCCAGGGAAGCGTCGATCGTTTCGCGTATGGCATTAATTCGTTTCAAAAAGTCCGGGTGTTGCAACAGTCGCTGGCGCCTACACTGCGCCCTGCACATTGGCTCTGCCATTGTCCGGGGCTTCCCGAGGGAATGCCACGACCGTAGCCCACTCATCACGGAGTTTCCATGTCCGACGTCTTCACCGATGCCGCGCTTGACCAGCTGTTCCGCACCGCCCGTACCCAGAATGCGTTCCTGGACCGCCCGGTCGAAGACAGCCAGTTGCGCGCGTTGTACGACCTGCTGAAGTGGGGCCCGACCTCGGCCAACGCCAGCCCGGCGCGCTTTGTGTTCGTCAAATCCGCTGAAGCCAAGCAGAAGCTGGCGCCGGCGTTGTCCGAAGGCAACCTGGCCAAGACCCTGGCCGCGCCGGTCACGGTGATCATTGGTTTTGACCAGGATTTCCACGAAAAACTGCCGTACCTGTTCCCGCATGCCGATGCCAAGTCGTGGTTTGACGGCCCGCGCGAAGGCCGTCACGAAGCGGCATTCCGCAACGGCACGCTGCAGGGGGCCTACCTGATCCTGGCGGCACGCACCCTGGGCCTGGATGCCGGCCCGATGTCCGGGTTCGATCCGGCCAAGGTGGATGAAGCGTTCTTTGCCGGCACCGCCATCAAGTCCAATTTCCTCGTCAACCTGGGCTATGGCGACCCTGCCGGCGTTTTCCCGCGTTTGCCGCGTCTGTCTTTCGACGAAGCCGCGCGCATCGACTGAAGTGTTCCACCGGCGGCTTTCGTCACATCGGCTGAAGCTGGCCCTGCTGAAACTCATCCCGTTCTGATTACCTCATTCAAGGAGATTCCCATGTCCAACCTGTCCAAGCTGCTGCTCCCGCTGGCGCTGACCGCCGCCATCACCGCCTGCTCCAAGCCGGCCGATCAGGCTGCCGCACCGGCCGCCGCCCCGGCTGAAACCGCCGCTCCGGCCGACGCCGCTGCCGCTGCTCCGGCTGCCCCGGAAGCTGCTGCCATCCAGGTTGCCGCCGGCACCTACACGCTCGACCCGACCCACACCGACGTGCTGGTGCAGTGGAACCACCTGGGCTTCTCCAACCCGACCGCCCACTTCGGCAACGCCGCCGGCACCCTGGTGTACGACGCCGCCGACGTGACCAAGTCGACCGTGGAAGTGACCCTGCCGCTGTCGGGCCTGAACAGCTTCACCGCCAAGTTCGACGAGCACCTGCGCAGCGCCGATTTCTTTGACGCGGCCAAGTTCCCGACCGCCACCTTCAAGAGCACCAAGGTGGAAGCGGCCGGCACCAACAAGCTGACCGTCACCGGCGATCTGACCGTCAAGGGCGTCACCAAGCCGGTGGTGCTGGATGTGACCGTCAACGGTGCCGGCGAGCACCCGATGATGAAGGTGCCGTCGGTGGGCTTTGACGCCACCACCAGCTTCAAGCGCAGCGAGTTCGGCATGGGCGCCTATGCCCCGAACGTCAGCGATGACGTCAAGGTCCGCATCACCACCGAAGCCATCATCCCGAAGGCTGAGGAAGCCAAGGCCGAGTAATCGGGCCTTGCCGGCCCAGCGCCGGCAGCAGTTGCAACAAACAAAGGCCCGCCAGCAATGGCGGGCCTTTGCGTTGCCGCGCAGGCCAGGGGAACAGTCGCACGGCGTTGCCATAAATCCGGCGCTCAACAATGCCCACTTACAATGGCGCCGATGAACAGCCCACAAGAATCCAGCCTCGGCCGCGAGGTCGCCTATCCCCAGCAGTACGACGCCAGCCTGTTGTTCCCGATTCCGCGTGCCAGCGCACGGGCCGAGATCGGGCTGCACGGTACTGCCTTGCCCTTTGACGGTGAAGACCGTTGGCATGCCTATGAACTGGGATGGCTGGACGCACGTGGCAAGCCCTGCGTGGACACCGCCACGCTGTGGGTGCCGGGCAGCTCGCCGAACCTGGTCGAATCCAAGTCGCTCAAGCTGTACCTGAACTCGCTCAACAGTGCCCGCTTCAACCGCGCCGAGGCCGTGCGCGAGCGCATTGCCACCGATCTGTCCGCCTGTGCCGGCGCCGATGTCCGGGTCGAGTTTGGCCTGCCGGTGTTTGCCGACGCGCCGGGGACAACCATCGACCACCTGGACGTGGACATCGACTGCTATGGCCCGCCGAACGCGGATTTCCTGTCCGCCGATGCAGGCGACATCGTCAGCGAAACCCTGACCTCGGCCCTGCTCAAATCCAACTGCCCGGTCACCGGCCAGCCGGACTGGGCCAGCGTCAGCCTGCGCTACCACGGCCCGCGCATCGACCGCGAAGGCCTGCTGCGCTACCTGGTCAGCTACCGTGACCACGCCGAGTTCCACGAACAGTGCGTGGAGCGCATCTTCCTGGAAGTCATGCGCCGCTGTACCCCTGCATGGCTGGACGTGGAAGCCCGCTATACCCGCCGTGGTGGCCTGGACATCAACCCGCGTCGCTACACCCCGGGGCACGCCGGCCAGGCCGCTCCAATCCGCGAACTGCGTCAATAAACCAAACCGAGGCTGTCTCCGCACGCTGGCTTTACGCCAGCGCGATGAATCCTTAACAGGCGGCGTGCAATCGTGGTCGCCAGTCAAGAAGCGGAGTGGCTTGGATGGGTACCGATAAGAAGGCCGATTTTTCCGACGTCAGTTCCAGCGTTTCCAGCACCGAGCAGATCGTGCCGAAGGCCGACTTCTCCGATGTGTCCGCCACGGTGACCAGCACCGAAGAGATCGTCGGCGAGCAGCAGTACACGGTCCAGAAGGACGACAACCTTTCCACCATCGCCAAGCGCTTGCTGGGCGATGGGAACGCGTGGAAGAAGATCTACGACGCCAACCGTGACGTCCTCGACAACCCGGACCGGATCAAGCCCGGCCAGGTACTGAAGATCCCCGCGCGCCAGGGCTGATGCCCGCGCCGTTGTGTTGTCCATTCCCAAATACGTCCCGGAGCAATCCATGAAGAAGACTTCGCTCAGCAGTGCCCTGATGATCGCCGTGGTAGGTACCGTCGCCCTGGTTGGCTGCAAGAAGAAGGAAGCCGAAGAAGTCGTTCCGCCGCCGGCGGCAACCACGCCTGCACCGGCCCCGGCTCCGATGGCCGAACCCGCGCCGGCTGCGGTCAGCGTCACCTCGGTGACCGTGGGCAACGCGGTGGGCGCCGACCAGTCGGTGGCCCCGGTTGCGATGCTTGGCACCAAGGACAAGATCATTGTCTCGGTCAAGACCAGCGGCACCGCCAACAACGTCAACGTGGCGGCAAAGTTGACCTATCAGGATGGCCAGGTGGCCGGCGAGCAGAGCGCAGCGCTGAACACCACCGACGCCGGCACCACCAACATCGAGTTCACCAAGGCCAGTGGCTGGCCGGCGGGCAAGTACACCGCTGAGGTTACCGTTGATGGCAAGGCGGCAGGCATGCCGCAGCAGTTCGAGGTGAAGTGAGGCAGGGGCGTTCGCCGACGCCTCTCTCCCGCCGGTGAACGCATGGGCGCAGCCAGTTGGCTGCGCCTTTTTTGTGGGGGGGATTGGGAGTTGGGGAATCGGGAAGCG
>NZ_JBRRDL010000030.1:0-48802 GCF_056759635.1 Stenotrophomonas sp. STEN056 | reverse complement strand
GGTTTCGTTTCTGCCCCCCGGCTTGCTGGGCCCGGGTGACCACCTCCGCCCCCGCCCCCCCCTCCCCCCCCCCCCCCACTACAGGGGATTTGTTGTGGCCGAGCGCAGCTGCGGCCACGCAAAAAAGCCAGCCCCGAGGGCCGGCTTCTTCTGGCGAACGCCTTGCTTACCGCATTACTTCATGCGGTAGGTGATACGGCCCTTGGTCAGGTCGTACGGCGTCATCTCGACCTTGACACGGTCGCCGGTCAGGATGCGGATGTAGTTCTTGCGCATGCGGCCGGAGATGTGGGCGATGATTTCATGCCCATTTTCCAGGCGAACGCGGAAAGTGGTGTTCGGCAGCGTCTCACTGACGGTGCCTTCGAACTCGATGGAGTCGTCTTTCGACATGTAGTCCTGTGCGGTTCTGCGGACGGCCCGCTGGGCCTAAGGGCGGGCATTTTACGCCGCCACGCGCAATCATGCAAAGTTTGCGTTAATTGGTTTCAGTTTCAGCAAGAAATGCGGCAGAAAGCTCGCCAAACCGGCGTGTCCAGCTGCCGGGGGCGTCCGGCCTCTGCACCAGTGCCCGCACCTGGGCAAGGAAATCCGCACGGGGCTGGAGCTCGGCGCCCATCCGCACCAGGTGCGGGTTTTCCACCTGTGCGTCAATCAGCAGCCAACCCCAGCCCTGCAGCGTGCGTGCCAGGGCAGCCAGCGCCACCTTGGAGCCACCGCTGCGGCCGCTGAACATGCTCTCGCCGAAAAACATCTGGCCAATGGCGATGCCGTAGATGCCACCGACCAGCTGATCTTCATCAAACACTTCCACCGAATGCGCGTAGCCGAGCCGGTGCAGTTCCACGTAGGCGTGGTGCATGTCATCGGTGATCCAGGTGCCATCTTGGCCGGGGCGGGGGGCCTGCGCGCAGGCCTGCATCACCTCGGAGAAGGCAGTGTCCGCGCGAACCCGCCACGACGATGCGCGCAGCCCGCGACGAAAGCGCGAGGACAGGTGCACGCCGTCGGTGCGGAACACCATGCGCGGATCCGGCGACCACCACAGCAGCGGTTGGCCTTCCGAGAACCATGGGAACACGCCACCCGCGTAGGCATTGAGCAGGCGCACCGGGCTGAGGTCGCCGCCGATGGCGAGCAGGCCATCGGGTTCACGCAGCGCCAGTTCGGCCGGCGGAAACGGGGCGTCGCTGGCGTTGTCCAGCAGGAACGGGCCCTTGTTGCTCATGCGGTGCCCTGCGCTTTGAACGGGGAGTGGCGTTGCAAGGTTGCGTGGTAAGCGCTGACTTCGGCCCGTTCGCGTGCGCACCAATGGCGTAGTGCTTCCCGGAACTCGGGGTGGGCGATCCAGTGCTGGCTGCGTACCTCGGTGGGCAGAAAACCGCGCGCGAGTTTGTGTTCACCCTGGGCGCCTGGCTCGAAGCGCTGCAGGCCTTCGCGCAGGCAGTATTCGATGCCCTGGTAGTAGCAGGTTTCAAAGTGCAGGCCGGGCAGGGTGGCGCCGCCCCAATAGCGGCCGTAAAGCGTGTCGGCGCCGCGCAGGCACAGCGCGCCGGCAATCGGTTCGTCATCCTGCAGTGCCAGAAACAGCACCAGCTGACGTGGCAGCTGCGCCGCAAGATGCCGCAGGAAAGGCAACGTCAGCGCGGGTGAGTTGCCGTACTCGGCGAAGGTCCGCAGGTAGAAACCATGCATCGCGCGCAGTTCGTCGGCGCTGGCTTCGTCACCGTGGCGAACGATGAACTGAATGCCGGCACGGCTGACCTTGGCACGCTCCTGGCGGATGTTCTTGCGGTGCTTGTGGTCCATCGACGCGAGGAAGTCATCGAAGTTCTGCCACTGCGGTTGTCGCTGCCACTGGAATTGCACGTCAAGGCGCTGCAGCCAGTGGTCATCGAACAATGCGGTTTCGTCGGGCAGGTGAAAATTGACGTGCGCCGATGACAGCGCCTCTGCCTCCACATGCGCAACGATGGCCGTGAGCAGGGCGCGACGGGCCGCATCGTTGCGCGCCAGCAGGCGTGGCCCGGTGACCGGCGAGTACGGCACCGCGCCCAGCCACTTGGGGAAGTACTCCATGCCATGCCGCGCATAGGCATTGGCCCAGGCATGGTCAAACACGAACTCACCGTGCGAGTTGTGTTTGAGGTAACCCGGCGCTGCAGCGATCAATTCGTCGTCGCGCCACAGGGTCAGATGTTGCGGCTGCCAACCCCATTCCTCGCGCAGGCAGCCGTGCTGTTCCAGCCCGCCCAGGAAGGCATGGCTGACGAAGGGGTTGCTGCCATCGTGCAGGGCGTCCCAGGCGGATGCGCTGATGTCACGCAGGGAGTGAAGGGTGCGCAGCTGTTGCATGCGTTCAATCTACAGCGTCATTGCAGTGCATTACTCATCCCCGCCTGGCCGGGAGGTGTCAGGGTGTCCACTCGAGCTTGAAGCCAAGGTCCCTGGTTGTGGGTGTGTTGCAGTCCCAAATGGGCTCCGGCAGTTGCTGCAGCCGGGCATTGGCGAAGGTTGCGACTTTTTGTGTAGCGTCGGATTGCTCGCTCTGGGTTGTGACCGTGTTGCTGCAGAAACGATAGGTCATTGCCGGTCGAGGCTGGTTTGCCTCCACGCGTCGAGGCAGCTCAACGTAGTGCACGCGATATGCAGCCTGGATGACCACCTCGGCTGCGACCTTCTGCATATCGAGAAGCACTCCACCCATGGCTTCAAGGGAAGTGAACGCGGCGGAATTGCATGGCAGCCGCTGGAACTGTTCGCTGGCGACGCTGCCCCCACCATCCACTTCCTTCAACAGCGCAAGCGTCATCAGTTGCTTGATGGCAGTCTCATTGCCGCCACTGGAATCTTCCTGCAGCCAATCCAGCGCGAGCTGACGACGGTCGGAGCTCACAGGTATCCCCGCGACGATGCAGTCGGCAAGGAAAGTGGCGGCCATTCTGCGATTCTTGGCGTCTCCCGCCTGGGCGGAAGTCAGCATCTGGTCGGTCACCTTGCGCATGCTCCCGTCGGCCACCTTCTGGAGTATCTCCCTCGTTCTCAGGGCCTTCTTGTCATTGCCGAGGGCGACCAGAATCGGATCTTGCTTGATCAGCTCCACAACCATCTCTTCTGTCATGCAGAGGGTTCGGGCCAGCGGCTGCAAATCCGACGGGGTAAGCGGCAGCGTGGTTTCCGCCGCCGAGGTGGCATGTGAGGCGGCCATGATGATGGCCGCCATGAAGGTGAATCGAAGCATTCAACAGTCCTTGTCGATTTACAGCGAGGGAAATCAGACGCCCTGTGCGTCCAGGTAGCGCTCGGCATCCAATGCGGCCATGCAGCCGAAGCCGGCCGAGGTGATCGCCTGGCGGTAGTGCTGGTCGGCAACGTCGCCGGCGGCGAACACGCCCTCGACCGAGGTCTGCGTGGCGTTGCCGCCCAGGCCCGAGCGGATTTCCAGGTAGCCGTTGTTCATTGCCAGCTGGCCGTCGAACAGGCTGGTGTTCGGGTGATGGCCGATGGCGACGAAGAAGCCGTGCGCCTCGATGTCACGGGTGCTGCCGTCCTGGGTGGACTTCACGCGCACGCCGGTCACGCCCATGTCGTTGCCCAGCACTTCGTCAACCTGGTGGTGCCACACGGTTTCGATCTTGCCGGCCGCGACCTTGGCGAACAGCTTGTCCTGCATGATCTTTTCCGCCTTCAGGGTGTCGCGGCGGTGCACCAGGTAAACCTTGCGGGCAATGTTGGACAGATACAGGGCTTCTTCCACGGCAGTGTTGCCGCCGCCGACCACGACCACGTCCTGGTCCTTGTAGAAGAAGCCGTCGCAGGTGGCGCAAGCGGAAACGCCGCGGCCCTTGAAGGCTTCTTCCGACGGAATGCCCAGGTACTTGGCGGTAGCGCCGGTGGCGATGATCACCGCGTCGGCGGTGTACTGGGCGTTGTCACCGATAAGAGTGAACGGGCGCTTGGACACGTCGGCGGTGTGGATGTGGTCGAACACCACTTCGGTCTCGAAACGCTCGGCGTGGGCCTGCATGCGCGCCATCAGGTCCGGCCCCATCAAGCCGTGGGCGTCGCCCGGCCAGTTATCCACTTCGGTGGTGGTCATCAGCTGGCCACCCTGCTGCAGGCCGGTGATGACCAGCGGTTTGAGGTTGGCGCGCGCGGCATAGACGGCGGCGGTCCAGCCGGCGGGGCCGGAGCCCAGAATGATCAGCTTCTGATGGCGGGTGGGCAGGGTCGGGGCGCTGGAAGTGCTCATGTATACTCGCGAAATTCGGGGGTTGAAGGCACGATCGCAACATTGCGCAACCGTCCGGGCAAGTTCATAGAGTGGCGGTCAGGTCACAGTGAATCAAGGCACGTGAATGGAACTGCGCGGCCCGTCTGATGGCAAACCCTTTCCTGCATGCGCATCACGGTCGCCCTCCGGCGGTTTTTTGGCGTTTTCTGTATCTGCGCGGTACAACGGTGTCTGCCAAGCGGGTGAAACCCGGCTTTCTGTCGTTTAATATCAAGCACTAACCGTGCATTTCTAAGGTCTGGTCAAAGGTGGCGAAACAGGTCCCGGAACGTGGCAAGAACTCCAGCGCGGGCGCCAGTGCCCGCAAGCAGGCGGCCGCGGCGGACAATCCCCGCCGGCAAAAACTGTGGCGTGACCTGGCGCTGATCGCGATCGCGCCGGCGCTGCTGTATCTGCTGGCGAGCCTTTTCACTTATTCCCCCACGGACCCGGGCTGGTCACAGGCCGGTTCGGTGGTCGCGCCCGTGCACAACGTGGGCGGCCGGGTAGGGGCGTGGATTGCCGATGTCATGCGGCAGTTGTTCGGCTATGTGGCCTATCTGATTCCACTGGTGCTTGCGGCGGTCGCCTGGATTGCCATGTTCGGGCTCAACCGTGAAGAACGCGGCCAGGACGACCTGGGGCCGGCACTGCGCTTGATCGGCATCGTGGGCTTCCTGATTGGCGCGACGGGCTTTCTGTATCTGCGCCTGCCGCCGGGAGATATCGCCCGTGCCGGTGGCGGCCTGGGTTCATTGGTCGGGAAATCGTTGCAGAGTGGGTTTGGCCCGGTCGGCAGCAACTTGTTCATTCTGGTGCTGCTGTTGACCTCGATCACGCTGGCCACGGGGCTGTCCTGGTTTGCCGTGATGGAGAAGATCGGCAAGTGGGTGCTGGCACTCGGGCCGATGCTCAACAAGAAGAAGGAGCAGGCCAGCGAGTGGCAGCAGACCCGCGCCCTGCGCGAGGAACGCGAGGAAGTGCGCAAGGTGGATGCCGAAGTGCGCGCCAAGCGTGAGCCGGTCAGGATTGAGCCGCGCCCGGCGCCGGTCATCGAAAAGAGTGACCGGGCCAAGCGTGAGACGCAGATTCCGATGTTCCAGGGCGTCAATGGCGACGGCTCGGACATCCCACCGCTGGCACTGCTGGACGACCCCAAACCGCAGCCCAAGGGTTACGACGAGCAGACGCTGGAAACGCTGTCGCGGCAGATCGAATTCAAGCTCAAGGATTTCCGCATCGATGCACAGGTGGTGGGCGCCTATCCGGGCCCGGTGATCACCCGCTTCGAGATCGAGCCGGCGCCGGGCATCAAGGTCAGCCAGATCAGCTCGCTGGACAAGGACATCGCGCGCGGCCTGTCGGTGAAATCAGTGCGTGTGGTGGATGTGATTCCGGGCAAGTCGGTGGTCGGCCTGGAAATCCCCAACGTCACCCGCGAGATGATCTTCCTGTCCGAGCTGTTGCGCTCTAAGGAATACGACAAGTCGGCCAGCGTACTGACCCTGGCGCTGGGCAAGGACATCGCCGGCCGCCCGACCGTGGCAGACCTGGCGCGCATGCCGCATCTGCTGGTGGCCGGAACCACCGGCTCGGGTAAATCCGTGGCGGTCAACGCGATGGTGTTGAGCCTGCTGTACAAGGCCAGCCCGAAAGACCTGCGCATGCTGATGATCGACCCGAAGATGCTGGAACTGAGCGTCTACCAGGGCATTCCGCACCTGCTGGCGCCGGTGGTCACCGACATGAAAGAGGCCGCCAACGGCCTGCGCTGGTGCGTGGCCGAAATGGAACGCCGCTACAAGCTGATGAGCGCGGTGGGCGTGCGCAACCTGGCCGGCTTCAACAAGAAGATCAAGGACGCCATCGACGCCGGCCAGCCGCTGATGGACCCGCTGTTCAAGCCGAATCCCGAGATGGGCGAGGCGCCGCGTCCGCTGGAGCCATTGCCGTTCATCGTCATCTTCATCGACGAATTCGCCGACATGATGATGATCGTCGGCAAGAAGGTCGAAGAGCTGATCGCGCGCCTGGCGCAGAAGGCGCGTGCCGCCGGCATCCACTTGATTCTGGCCACGCAGCGGCCGTCGGTGGACGTGATCACCGGCCTGATCAAGGCCAACATCCCGACCCGCATCGCCTTCCAGGTCAGTTCCAAGATCGACTCGCGCACCATCCTGGACCAGTCCGGCGCCGAGGCACTGCTGGGCAACGGCGACATGCTGTACCTGCCGCCGGGCACCGCGCTGCCTGACCGCGTGCACGGTGCGTTCGTATCCGATGAGGAAGTGCACCGCGTCGTGGAACACCTCAAGGCCAGCGGCCCGACCGACTACATCCAGGGCGTGCTGGACGAAGTGCAGACCATGGGCGACGGCATTGTGGTTGGCGCGACCGGCCTGCCGGAAACCAGCAACGGCGGCGGTGACGAATCCGACCCGCTGTACGACGAAGCGTTGCGCATCGTCACCGAGACCCGCCGTGCATCCATTTCCGGCGTGCAACGGCGTTTGAAGATCGGCTACAACCGCGCCGCGCGCCTGATCGAGGCGATGGAAGCGGCCGGCGTGGTCAGCCCGCCAGAGCACAATGGCGACCGGGCAGTGTTGGCACCGCCACCACCGAAGTGAACGACAGGGCGGCATTCAGCTGACGATTGCCGCCCATTCATATTCAAAACGGCAGACTCTGCCTCACTCCACCCAATCTCACGATCCGCCATGAATGCACTTCTGCGCCATTCGTTTATCGCCGTTGTCCTGGCCTGTGGCGGCGTTGCCGCGACGGCCCATGCCGGTGCCCGTGACGACCTGAAAACCTTCACCACCGGCCTGCGTGGCCTGGATGGCCAGTTCTCGCAGCAGGTGTTTGATGCCCGCGGCAAGCTGAAGGAAACCTCCAGCGGCCGGGTTGCCTTGTCGGCACCGCGTTTGTTCCGCTGGGAATACACCCGCCCGCATCCGCAGCTGATCGTCGCTGATGGCGCCAAGGTGTGGGTGTACGAGCCCGACCTGGAGCAGGCCACTGTGCGCGAGCAAGGCGCCGAGGAACAGAACAGCCCGTTGACCGCGCTGATCAACCCGGCACTGCTGGAGCGCCAGTACGACCTCAGCGAAGAAGCCGCGCCGCGCGACGGCATGCAGTGGCTCTCGCTTACGCCCAAGCGCGAAACCGAGGCCAGCTTCCAGTTCGCCGCGCTGGGCTTTGCCGCTGGCGGCCTGAGCCGCATGGAAGTGGTGGACGCCGTCGGCCAGCGCACCGTCATTGATTTCAGCGGCTGGAAGAAGAACCCCGGCTTCGCTGCGGACACCTTCCGCTTCGTGCCGGGCAAGGACGTGGACGTCATCGGCGAGCGTTGATCCACTTGCAGGCAGCGCTGCCTGATGAGCAATCCCTTCTCCCGCATGCGGGAGAAGGTGCCCCGATGGGACGGATGAGGGCGGTGTTGGAAGCGGCCGCGTTAGAATGCCGGCGTGGCCAGATCCCGAAACATCTTCATAGACGATGCCCCTGCCGACCTGTTGAGTGTCGACAGGGAAAGCATGCGCCCGCTTGCCGAACGCATGCGCCCGCGCACCCTGGACGAAATGGTGGGGCAGAAGCGCCTGCTTGCCGCCACGACCGCGCTGCGACGCGCGGTGGAGTCAGGCCGGGTGCACTCGATGATCCTGTGGGGGCCGCCGGGCTGCGGCAAGACCACGTTGGCCCTGTTGTTGGCGCAGTATGCCGATGCCGAGTTCAAGGCGATTTCCGCCGTGCTGTCCGGCCTGCCGGAAGTGCGCCAGGTGCTGGCCGAGGCCGCACAGCGCTTTGCCGACGGCCGCCGCACGGTGTTGTTCGTGGACGAGGTGCACCGCTTCAACAAGGCCCAGCAGGATGCCTTCCTGCCGCACATTGAACGCGGCACCATCGTTTTTGTCGGGGCGACCACCGAGAACCCATCCTTCGAGTTGAACTCGGCATTGCTGTCGCGCTGCCGGGTGCATGTGCTGGAGTCGGTATCGCCGGAGGATGTGGTCGAAGCCCTGCAGCGCGCCCTTAACGACAGCGAGCGCGGGCTTGGCGAGCAGGCCATCACCGTCTCGGCCGAGTCGCTGCTGGAAATCGCCCGCGCCGCCGATGGCGACGTGCGGCGCGCACTGACACTGCTGGAAATCGCGGCTGAACTGGCGTCCAGCGAGGGCGGGGAAATCACCCCGGAAACCCTGTTGCAGGTGTTGGCCGACCGCACCCGCCGCTTCGACAAGGGCGGTGAGCAGTTCTACGACCAGATATCGGCGCTGCACAAATCCGTGCGCAGTTCCAACCCCGACGGCGCCATCTATTGGCTGGCGCGCATGCTCGATGGCGGCTGTGATCCGTCCTACATCCTGCGCCGGCTGACCATCATGGCGGTCGAAGACGTTGGCCTGGCCGACCCGCGGGCACTGGAAATGGCCATCAATGTCTGGAACGCCTATGACCGCATCGGCGCGCCGGAAGGCGATATCGCGCTGTCCAACCTGGTCGTTTACCTGGCCAGCACCGCCAAATCCAATGCGGCCTACATGGCGTTGAAGGCCGCACGCAAGGATGTCGCCGAGCTGGGGACACAGCCGGTGCCGATGCATCTGCGCAATGCACCCACACGGTTGATGAAAACCCTGGGCTACAGCCAGGGCTATCAGTACGACCACGATGTTGAAGGCGGTATTGCGCTGGACCAGACCGCGTTCCCCGATGAGATGGGCGAGCGCGTGTACTACCAGCCGGTGGAGCGGGGCCTGGAAATCAAGCTCAAGGAAAAGCTCGACCGCCTGCGCGTCGCACGTGAACAGGCACGCGCCCAGCGCAAGCCCGGGGCGTGATGCGCGGTCATTGCCGAACAGCGGGAGATTGAGGCTATGTGGCTGTCCTTCCTGGCCATCGGCGCCGGCGCGGCCATTGGTGCGTGGCTGCGTTTCGGCCTGAGCCTGTGGCTGAACCCGATGACCGGCTCGGTGCCGTTGGGCACCCTGGCCGCCAACCTGCTGGGCGGTTACGCGATTGGCCTGGCTTTGGCCTGGCTGGCCTCGCGCCCGGACCTGGCGCCGGAATGGCGGTTGTTCATGGTGACCGGCTTGCTGGGCGGGCTGACCACGTTTTCGACCTTCTCCGCCGAAGTGGTGGACATGCTGCAACGCCAGCACTTTGCCTGGGCGCTGACCACCATCGGCCTGCATCTGGCCGGCTCCCTGTCGATGACGGCGCTGGGCTGGTGGAGCTGGCGGGTGTTGCGTCCCCTGGTCTGAAATCAGCATTCCAAACACCGGGACGATGCCGCATCATGCGCGCAACAGTGATGGAGAACGTCAAAAACATGTCGCAGCTGCAAGCAAAGGGAAGGGCGGGCCTGTGGCCTTGAACAGCAGTTCCACCGACGTTGAAGCACAACCTGCGGCTGGACCCATCACCTTGATTGGCGCCGATGTCGGCGGCACCTATGCCCGCCTGGGCTGGGCCGAGTTGGTCCCGGGGAAGCCGATCGAAGTACGTGATTTCCGCAAGTACGCCTGCGCTGATCACCCCAGCCTGGCCGCGATCCTGCGCGACTACATGCAGTTGCTGCAGTCGCAGGGTTCCCGGCGGCCGGTTCTGCATGCCGTGGTGGCCATTGCCGGGCTGCTGGACGGCGACACGCTGCTGAACACCAATCTGGCCTGGCCGGTGTCGCTGTCCGCCACGCAACGTGACGCCGGCTTGGAACGGCTGGAACTGATCAACGATTTTGTGGCGGTCGCGCAGGCCATGCCGCATGTGGACCGCAGCACGCTGCACCGCATCTGCGGCCACGGAGACGATATCCCCACCGGCCCGGCCGTGGTGCTCGGTCCCGGTACCGGCCTGGGCGTTGCGGTGCGACTGGGCACGGGCAGCCCATCGGTGCTGCCCAGTGAGGCCGGGCATGCCGCACTGGCAGCCAACACGCCGCTGGAGCGCGATGTCCTGCAGCTGCTGTCGCAGCGCTACGAACACGTGGACAACGAACGCGTGCTGTCCGGCCCCGGGTTGATGGCGTTGTACGCCTGCCTGTGCGAACTGCGCGGCGCGGCGGTGCGCTGGCGTGACCCGGCCGAGCTGGTCGCCGCCAGCCGCGGCGGGGACTTGCTGGCGGTGGAAAGCATCCACGCGTTCTGCGGCTGGATGGGCAGCCTGGCCGGTGACCTGGCGCTGACCTTCGGAGCCCGCGCGGTGTACCTCACCGGCGGTGTCACTGGTCACATCGCCACCGAGCTGCATGACGGCACGTTCCAGAAGCGCTTTTTGAGCAAGGGCGCGCTGTCGGCGGCGCTGCGTCAGGTGTCGGTGTGGCGTGTTGATCATGGCGAGCTGGGCGTACTCGGCGCACTGGCCTGGCATGCAGATCAACTGACGGCGCGGTCCAGCAACGCAACAGGAGTTTGATTGATGAGTACACGCAGACAGTTCCTGCAGACCTCCATGTTGTTGGGTGCCGCCGGTGCCGCTCCGGGCTTGTTGGCATCGCCAGCGGGTGCCAACGGCGCGCGGGTGGTGTCCACCTGGGATTTCGGCGTAGGGGCCAACCAGGCGGCGTGGAAAGTATTGGCGGCAGGCGGCAATGCGCTGGACGCGGTGGAAGCCGGTGCACGCTGGGCCGAAAGTGAACTGTGCAATCCGACGGTGGGCCGCTGCGGCAACCCGGACCGCGACGGCGTGCTGTCGCTGGACGCCAGCATCATGGCCGGCGACGGCCGCTGCGGTTCGGTCGCTGCGTTGACCGACATCCTGCACCCGGTGTCGGTCGCGCGCCGGGTGATGGAGCAGACCCCGCACGTGATGCTGGTGGGCGAGGGCGCGCAGCAGTTCGCCGTGCAACAGGGCTTTGAGCGTCAGCAGCTGCTGACGCCGGAAGCGGAGAAGGCCTGGCGCGAATGGTTGAAAACCGAACACTACGCACCGCAGATCAATGCCGAACGCCGGGGTTTGCCGGGCAACAAGGACAACCACGACACCCTCGGCCTGCTCGCCATTGATGCGAACGGGCAGATGGCCGGTGCCTGCACCACCAGCGGCATGGCCTGGAAACTGCACGGCCGCGTGGGCGACAGCCCGATCATCGGCGCTGGCCTGTATGTGGACAACGAAGTGGGCGCGGCAACCGCATCGGGCGTGGGTGAGGAGATGATCCGCAATGCGGCCTCCTTCCTGGTTGTCGAACTGATGCGGCAGGGCTTGTCGCCGGCCGATGCCTGCCGCGAAGCCATTGGCCGCGTCGTGCGCAAACGCCCGGAGGCCAGCCGCACCTTGCAGGTGTGCTTCCTTGCGTTGAATCGTAATGGCGAAGTGGGTGCCTATGCGCTGCACCGCGGCTTTGTGTATGCCGTGTGCGATGCCAAGCGCCAGGATGCGCTGCTTGAGTCGTCGTCGGTGTATACGAGCACGCAGACGTGAGCACGCCGTTTCTGCTGGAAATCGCCTGCAATTCGGCAGCGTCGGCGTTGGCCGCGCAACAGGGCGGCGCCGACCGCGTGGAGTTGTTCGAGAACCTGGAACAGGGCGGCACCACGCCGTCCTACGGCACCCTGGCAGTCACGCGCGATCGACTGAAGCTGCCCTTGTTCGTGCTGATTCGGCCGCGCCCGGGCGACTTTTTCTACGACACACTTGAACGCGACATCATGCTGCGCGACATCGAAATGTGCCGGCGGCTGGGTTGTGATGGCGTCGTGATTGGTGCCTTGGATGCCGACGGCAATATCGACCTGCCGCTGTGTCGTGAGCTGGTGGCAGCGGCCGGTCCCATGGGCATTACGTTTCACCGTGCCTTCGATGCCGCGCGCGATCTGTCTGCCGCATTGGAGGACGTTGTAGGTCTGGGTTGCCACCGCATTCTCAGTTCGGGCGGCGCGGCTGATGCGCTGGCTGGCAGTGCGATGTTGTCCCAATTGGTGACACAGGCAGGCACGCGGATCCAGATGATGGCCGGCGCTGGCTTGAACGCGCAGAACATCACAACCGTGGCGCAACACAGTGGCTGCCGGCAGTTGCATGCATCGGCCAAAGCCGTGCGCGCGTCGGCGATGCGTTTCCAGAACCCGGCGTTGATCGGCCTGGAAAATGATTGGACGCAGACCGAGATGCAGCGGGTTGCCACGCTACGGCAGGCGCTGCAGCACGTGGAGTAAACCAGCTGTCTCAGCGCCCGCGCGTGGCCGCTTCTGCTTCCAGGCGTTTGCTGGCGCCGCTGATGAGCATGTCCAGCATCACTTCCATCTGCTGGCTGCCATAGGTATTCACGCCGAGGTTGGCGACGCGGCGCAGATACGGATACGCCGACGGTTCTTCCTCCTGCAATGCCGCCTTGAGCGCGCGGATACGCGGACGACCGCCTTCGGCCGCTGCCTGTGCGGCATCACGCGCATGGCTCAGTGACATGGAGATCAACAGCGACACCAGGCGGGTGGCGGCTTCGTCGTCGAAGCCAGCGGTTTCCAGGCGCTCGAACAATGCCTCGCTGGGCGCCAATGCCCACGCCGCGATGGAGCCGCCAAACCACAGGTATTCGGCCAGCCCGCCAACGCCCAGCACTGCCTCGAAGAACCCCATGCCGTAGATCTTGCAGGCGTCTTCCCAACGGCGGGCATTGCGGACGTCGGCAGCGGAAAAGCGCGCTGAAAACGCATCCATCGCCACCATGCCCAGCAGGGTCTGCTTGTCCTTGACGTGGTAGTTGAGCGCCTTGCGATCCACGCTGAGGCTGTCGGCCAGCGACTGCATGGACAACGCGTCGGCGTCGATCAGGCGTGCGGCTTCGACAATCTGCTGCAGATCCAGCCCGGCGCGTTTGCCGGGCTTGCGTTGCGTGGGAGCGGCTGGCTTGCGGGTTCTGGGCATGGCTCACGGAGAGGGCGTCAGGTGGCGCATTCATTGTCAGGGCGGGAACGTCGCTCGCCAACTGTACCCCTGTGGCAGCTGGACTGGCGCTCTTTGCCAGCGAACTTGACGTCCCGGATTTTTGGGAATAGCGTGCGCAAAACGTCATATTCCCGTCCGGGAATATATACCCAGAGGACGACGCCATGAACGCCAAAGTGAGCAAGGTAGTAACCCAGCCAAACAAGGTGGTGACCCGGGAGCGGTTGCTTGGCAACGCAAACCGCTGGCGCCGCCACGGCGAGCCAACGCCGGCGGCCGCCGACGAAACCGTGGATGACGGTGTATTCGGTCCAGGTTCGGTGGCTTGGGACGTGCTGCTGCACCCGGCCACCATCGTGTTCCAGACAGCGGCACAGGCGGTGCTGCAGTTCACCTACAAGCCCATCTACGCCGGCTTGCGCGACTGGGACCCGATGTCACGCAAGGGCAGGGCGGGGCAGCTGACCATCTTTGACGTGTTCGACCGCCACCAGCGCAATTCCGGCATCCACGCGCCGATGTGGCTGGGCGATACCGACACCGCGAAGCGGGTGGCCCTGCACCTGGCGCGCATCCACGAAAAGGTTGCCGCCGACCTCATCGACGGCAGCGACCCAACCCTGGGTGGATACGCGGCAAACTCACCGCGTGATTCCATGTGGGCCGCACTGACCGAGCTGCATTCCATGCTGTGGCTGTACGAAGGCCTGGGTTTCCGTGGCGGCTGGTTCCCCCGTCGTTTGCCGGCGGCCAAGCGCGACCAGTTCATTGCCGAGGTGGCCGAGTACTGCAAACTGTTCCCCGCGCGCGAGCAACCATTGCCCACCAACATGGCCGAACTGCAGGCGCTGTACGAACGCGACGCACGCCTGTTCGGCATGCCGCCCTCGATGCAGATCATTCCCGAGACCGGCCAGAACTACCCGAAAGTGGTGATGGACTCCATCCGCAAGAACCACCATCCCTCGCAGTACCGGGTGAAGATCCAACTGTTCCTGCAGCAGGTTGTATTGCGCCTGCCGGTACTGGGCTCGGTATCGGGCAAGACCCACCGCTCCATGGGCATTGGTCCCTTCCAGGGCACTGCACTGAGAGCGGCGCGCTATCTGTTGCTGCCGATGATCTGGTTTGTGCAGCAAGCGCCGGTGGAGCGCTATTTCATGCGGATGATGTGGGGCCCGGACGCGGTCAAGCTGGTTCAACTGGCCCGACAGAAACAGAAAGCCGCGCGCAAGGCGCAGCGCTGAGTACAGCCTGATCCAGGCAGGGCAACCAAACACTGCCCACAAAGCCGGCTACCGGACGCTGCCGCGCCCAACGATTTACTTGCTTCCAGGTGGATGAACCTTCATCCGCGTGCGCTGCCGTGTGCAAGGAACACACACCGCAGCACACGCAAGCCTTGAGCCCGAATGTTTGACCCCTTGAATTGTCTTCTGCTGGAGAGACTGAAGATGAGTACGTCAAATGCTTTTCCCACGGCCCGGAAATTCCGCTGTTGGCTGCACGCGTCCTCACTCATCGGCATGTTGCTGCCCGTTGAGCAGGTTTGTGCCGCCGATGGCAGCACCGACGGCCCCGTCACCGTTGGCCAACCTGCAGCCCCTGCTGCGGGCGGAACGCCCGGCATCTACGCCCGATTTGATCGGTTGCGGGAGCAGGGCACCGTGATCAAGGTGCCCGCCATCAAGGACACGGTACTGCGCGATGCCGGCGGCTTCCGATCAACGCTGGCCGCGCATGGTGTTGGCGTCATGCTGATCAGCCTGAACAGCTCGGTCTACGACCTGTCCTCGCCGGCACCGGCAAGACCACAGCGTTACAACGGTCAGGACTGGACCGCCAACGGCATCCAGCAATTGCTGGTCACTTACGACCTGGGCCAGCGTGGCAACGATCAAAGCCAGCTGATTCTCGGCGTCACCTCGTCGGCAACCAGTTGGGAACCGATGGGGCCGCGCGCACGGTTGGCACTGAGCCGGCTGGCGTATTACCGCACCTTCAACAACCGGCAGTGGGAGTTGAAGCTGGGCTATGTCAGCAATGCGTTGGAATATGTCGGCGTGTATACCGGCGGCTCGTTGTCCGGTGGCACGCAGGGGCCGAGTGCGGTGATCCCGTTCCAGCTCGGCCTTGCGCGGCTGCCAATGGCCACGCCCGGTTTGAACCTGCAGTACAACGGCAGAAATGGCTTCTACAACAAGCTGGGATTGCAGCGCAGCACCAGCCCGGATGGCGGCCAGACGGAAGTGGATGAAAACTCGAACGGTTTTCGCTTCCGCACGCCGCACAGCAACCTGCTGCTCATCAACGAAGTCGGTGTGAAGCGCGATGCCACACCCACCCACCAGTACGTGTGGTTTCGTGCCGGTTTCATCCAGAACTGGTCCGACTTCAGGCGTTTCGATGCGCCTACGCGCAGCAATTCCAACCATGCGCTGTACGCCGCAGGTGATGTGCAGCTGACCTTGCCACCTGACCGCGTGCTGCCGTTCCAAGGCTGGCATGCAGGCGCCAGCATTCATTACGCACCGCAGGACCGCAACCTTTACAGCCGCTATTACGAGGCGCGCGCGTACAGGATAGGCACCTTCCGCAACCGCCCGGTGGACATGCTGTCGCTGACCTGCAGCCACACAAAATTCAGCGACGACGCAGGCGACCTGTACAGCGCCCGTGGAATACCGACCGAAAGCAGCACCTCGTCAATCACGGTGTCCTACATGGCGCGCATACACGGCGGCGTGTACTTAAGCACCGGCCTGAGCCACGTCGCCAACCCCACCTTCAGGCCGCGCATGGATGACGCAACGAATCTGATGGTGGGTTTGAACATGTTTTTTTGAGAGATTCCGAGAAGCGGGCGGGTGAATGGATGGCTGCCCGGGTTAAGCCCCTCTCCCGCAAGCGGGAGAGGGGTTGGGGTGAGGGCGCTTCTGCTATTGCTTCTGCCCGCAGCATGCGCATTCAACGTTCTGCATGCCTTCCCAGCGGAGGAGGGCGGAGCACATGCAAAGCCCCAGCACCTTATGCAGCAGGCCACGGCTTTCGCTAGCCGTGCAAATGCCGGAGATAATTTAGTGATTCGTCACTAAATCAATGCAGACCTGCATCGTTTTACCAATCAGTAGGCGCGTAATCCTTCAGGAATTGCCCCCAGACATGCTCACCACTGTTGAAGCCATGGATGATCGGATCGACGATGCGCGCGGCACCATCGACGATGTCCAGCGGCGGATGGAAGCGTTCTTCCTGCACCTTGCGCGCGGCCAGATCCGCCGGATCTTCATCGGTGACCCAGCCGGTATCCACGCTGTTCATATGGATGCCGTCGTTCTGATAATCCGCCGCCGAGGTGCGCGTCATCATGTTCAACGCGGCCTTGGCCATGTTGGTGTGCGGATGCCGCGTGGTCTTGAAGTTGCGATAGAACTGTCCCTCCATCGCCGAGACATTGACGATGTGCTTGTCACGCTCGGGCGTGGCCAGCATCAACGGCTTCAGGCGCGCATTGATGATGAACGGTGCAATCGCATTGACCAGCTGCGTTTCCAGCAGCTCCACGGACGGCACCTCGGCCATGCGCAAGCGCCAGGAATTGGTGTCGCGCAAGTCCACCTGTTGCAGGTCCTGGTCCAGCCGTCCCTCCGGGAACAGATGATGCTGGCCCAGCAGCTCATCGGCCAACAACGGTACCTGCGAGAGTTCCGCTGCGCGGGTCAAGCCATCAGTGCTGCCACCGTGCGGCGACGGCAACGCGGAAGCAGCCGCAACCGGCAGCAGGTCCGCACTGCGCAAGCCTTCGTAATTGCCAATCAATCCGCGGATCGTTTCAGGCAGCGTCTGCACCGCGGCGGTTTCACCGGCCATCATGTGCGCGTAGAACTGCGGCGGACGGCGGACGGTCTGGCAAGCATTGTTGATGATGAAATCCAGGCGCGTGCGCGTGGCCAACAACTCGCTGCAGAAAGCTTCCACGCTGGGTGTGTGGCGCAGATCCAGCCCGTACACCTGCAGGCGGTGCCCCCACACGTGGAAATCCGGCTCTTCGGCGTAACGCGCCGCCGAATCGCGCGGAAAGCGCGTCGTCACGATCAACTCGGCACCGGCGCGCAGCAACTTCAGGCCAGCCTGGTAACCAATCTTGACCCGGCCGCCGGTCAGCAGCGCCACACGCCCGCGAAGATCTGCGGTTTCGGTGCGCTTGAAGTAGTTCAGATCTGCACAGGCCGGGCACATCTGGTCATAGAAATGATGCAGCTGAGTGAACTTCTGCTTGCACACATAGCAGTGGCGAAGCTCCGACGAATGCACGGGTTCTTCTGCAGGTGCCGGACCTTCGCCGTTGTATGCGTCGTGCATTCCCGCTGCATGCGGCGGGAAATAATTCGGCGTACTGAACACCGGCTTGCGCCGCAGAGCGCGGATGCCGGTTTGTTCAAGCAAGGCCTCGGCCTTGCGTACCTTTTCCTGGTGACGCTCACGGGCCTGCTGCTTGAGTTTGCGGCGCCGAGCCTTCGGCTCCGGGTGGTAGATCTTCGCCACAAGTTGATGCAATCGAACGCGATCGGATTCCGGCAGCGCGTCGAGCTGGCTGCGGTCGGTTTCGATGGTTTCCAGCAAATCCAGCGCCTCACGCAGACGCTCAACGAAGGGAAGGGGGCTAGCGTGGGAGGCAGCGATGGTGTTCAAGACAGGTCCGGAATGAGTGGCAGCAAGCCACGGATGGACAACAGCACGGTATGCGAGTCAATGCTGCTGCAAGCCAGGGGTAATCCGGCCGGCGGCAATTGTCCCTGATCGAGCATTGTTGGCGCCAATGCAGCAGCGTAAGCGTCGGGGACTCCCAGGGCCTTCAATGCAGCTGCTCATTTAAGTGACTCGTCACTTAAATTCCATGCTTGTGCATTGAGAGCGCCGGAGCACACGCGGACTGCAACCACCCGGCAAGTAGGTTTCGGCAGCCTCTCCGCGACTTCCGAGCCAGCGCTTGGACACATTGATGGACGGTCTTCGATGGGCGCTCTTCGCCAGGCAGATGAATCGTGCTGCGAAGTCCTGTTTTGCGACCGGATCAAGCTCATGCAAATCGGTCATTGCAGACTGCTTGGCCAAGCCAAGCAGTCTGCTGTCAGCGTTCCTAATTGATGTCCATAGGGAATTGTTCAAAAAAACAATGACTCGCCAGCCTTTCGCTGAACCAGCTTCGCATTGTCCAACAGATCTACGGTAGAGGGACATGATCTTGGCGCAAAGCTGGTGCTAGAGACACGAACTCGGAACAAACAAACGCACTTTGATACACGCGTCGTCAGGCTAGTTGAGCTGAGGAAAAAGTGATCACTTTTTCGGAAAAACATAGCTTAAAAACCATATTTTTCAAATGGTTGCGTTGTCTAAGCCCCAGAGCTGTGCTATCACACAGGACTCCACGGCGACGGAATCCATAGCATGGCCTGAGTCAACAGCCGTCTAGGCTGAAACGAGAAATGGCCCGGGTGAGCGCCCGAGCCATTTCAGTAACGTCGGTTTGGAGTCCGATTACGTTCAGCCTCCCACTTTGATCCCCCGTCGTCAAGAGGGCTGGGTGGCTGCTGCCTTCGGCCTGAGGGCTGAGTGATGGTGGCAATGAAGAGAGTGACCAGAGTTGTCCCAGATCTGCGTGTCAAGAAGGGACTTCTCGCAATGCACCAAGGACGAGCGGTTCGAGTACAAGGCGTGCACTCAGGTGGTCGGATCCACCTAAAGGTTGAGGGAAATGATGAGTACATCTGGGCCGATGTCAGCGCGATCGAGCCCTTTGTCATCGATGCCCCGCAGAAGACCATCAGGGCGCCAAGTGATGCTGATCCGGAGAAGGAACTGCTATCAGTCAAATGGGGAGCAGTGCTCGCAGAACTTACGGCTGCATTTCCGGGTGCCGTAAAGGAAGCTGATTGCATAAGAGTTGCCGGCGAAATGGGAGTCAGCCCAAAGACCGTCAGGAGACGTCTGAAGGCCTATCGCGAAAACCCGATCCCTGCATCTCAGTTGGCGTCAACACCTGGACCACTGCCAGGAAGCCGTCGCCTGCCCCCCTTGGTCGAGAGTCTGATCGATGCCGCTATCGAAGAAGTACACCTTTCGCGGGAGCGTCGTCCACTCGTCGCTGTGGTTAGACGCTTAGCTACCTTGGCAAAGGAGGCGGGGGTATTGGCACCAGGTAGGAAAGCAGTGCGCGCTCGGATCGCAGTGAAGGATCCTATGGTGGTGGCGAAGAAGCGACTCGGAAGCCATGATGCACATGCCGCGCAAGCGCCGTCAATCAAGGGACTTGCGGTGTCAAGGCCGCTTGAGGCTGTTCAGATCGATCATGCATTAGTCGATCTGATTGTCGTTTCTGGGGTTACCAGGAAGCCAATAGGGAGGCCATGGATCACGGTTGCGATCGATGTGCATACTCGGTGCATCCTAGGTTATTACCTCAGCTTTGATACACCAAATCAAACCTCGGTAGCTCACGCACTTGAGCATGCATCTTTCCCAAAACAACCTTGGCTGAAGCGGCTCGGTGTAGGCGTTTCATATCCAATGTTCGGCAAGATGGAGTGCATTCATTGGGATAACGCTAAGACCTTCCAGGCGAAGGACGTAAAGGTCCAATGCGAGCGATACGGTATCCGCATTCAAGAGAGGCCAGTGCGTAGCCCGCACTATGGAGCGTACATCGAGCGGGTTATCGGCACGATGATGGGGGCAGTACACCTTCTACCGGGAACGACATTTTCCAATGTAAAGGCGAGAGGGAGCTATCAATCCGAGAAGCACGCGACGATGTCATTTCACGATCTGGAACGATGGCTTGCTGAGGAGATTGCGGGTCAGTACCACAATAGACCGCACCGCGGGCTGGGTGGAATCACCCCTGCAGCAGCTTGGGAAGCTGCGTGGAGGACTGCTGATGGTAGTCCGACCATTCCACCTATGATTGGGGACGCGCGGGCGTTTGTCATCGGCTTCTATCCATCGGCATCAAGGCGCGTTAGCCGCAGCGGCATCACCTTAAACGGGCTTCACTACTGGGACCCATGCCTGACCCCGCTGATCAATGATGGGAAGTCCCATGAAGTTCACTACAGCCAGCGTGACCTGAGCAAGGTGTATCTGCGCTTGGGAGATGGATATGTCGATGTTCCGCTGCTAGATCGGTCCCAGGGCGCATTCTCGTTCTGGGAGCTACGCGAAGCTAGAGCGGACCTAAGGGCAAGGGGGGTGGCTTCCGCTGCAAATAGCGAGATGTTTGATTCAATCCAACGGCAGAGAAGCATACAAGCTGAGGCGGAGTCGAAATCAAAGGCCGCGCGAAAGAAGATCGCACGCGCCCCGGTGGCTTCACCTCCTCCAGCTTCGCCGAATGTGGACTACACGTGCGCGGTAGAGACCTTTGACTGGGATGCTGGGGTGATCGAATGAGGGCGATTCCCAATGAGGTAAGCGCCCCTCAAGGCATGACTGATTGTGGGTTGACCAACGATCCGCGTCATTCCTTCAGATTCATTCCCCATCCTGCAGCGGTTACCTATCTCAAGCTTGCGAGCCATCTCCGACGGAATGAAGCAGGTCGTGATCGCCCAAAATGTGTCCATCTAGCAGCAGGTCCTGGGGCAGGAAAAACTCGTTTGCAGATGCACTACCTTGAGCAGGTGGCCCCGCAGCGAGACCAGTCTGGGCCACGGCAGAGGGATGTCATCTATGTAGAGGCGCCTTATGACGGGCATCATGGAAAGTTGGCACGTTCGATTATAGATGCCTGTTTGCCGGGAGGATATCCAGTGCGCAGGCCGTCTGCGTTGTGTGAAGTCGCACTGACGCTTATCGCATCGTCTGGAGTTCGTCAGATTCTCATAGATGAAGCAGGGAATCTCCTCAATGCAGGCAGATCGACACAGCAACAGTCTTTAGCCTTCATCAAGGCAATCACAAATCGCGGTGTCACCATTTCCATTGCCTCTACAATGAATCTGGTGAACGTCCTAGCTGCTGACGAACAGCTCCAGTCCCGCTTCACTCGAGTGGAAATCCCGATATGGGCAGAGTCACAGTCATTTCGATCCTTTCTCGCAAGCATTGAACTAGAGCTCGGGTTGCCTCAGGCATCGGGGCTGAGCGATCAAGCGATTGTTCGGTGGCTGGTTTCTCGCGGCTGTTGTACTACATCGAGGGTTCTTGATGTCATATGTAACGCGAAACGTATTGCTGAATCACAAGGCCTGCTACGCATCGACATCCGGTTACTTGAGCTTGCTCTAAGTCACGGGTACGTAGGGGAGGGAACTTGACATGGAAATTTCTGACCTCCCCGCATGGGCCGACGTGTTCCCGGGAGAAAGCATTCGTTCGTGGCTGGATGCCACCCGCGTTCGTCTCGGGCTCGCGGAGGAAGAGTGGTGGAGCTGGTGCGGGATTGATCCTACTGAGCCAGAGCGCCCAGCACACAGTAAATGCTGGTCAGGATTACCTCCTGGACTCGGTCAGATAAGTGAAATTCCAGTGGATCTTCGGGTAGCACCGGTTTGGCGGGAAATCTACTGTCCAAATTGTGCTGTCGAAGGCTCGTCAGGAGTACGCCATCCGGTTCTAGTCAAGTGGCTGGATGTCAGAAGTATCAGCTGTGATGAGCACCGAGTTCTTCTTGGCTACAGGTCACCATCTAGATGCGTGAACATCTCGGATGATCCGGATCTGGCCGCATGGGATCGCTGGCTGCGCGAGTGGCGGGATGACCAAAATCTTTGTGTACTTGAGCATCGCTTCAGGCGAGATCTCCTATTGGCGGCTTCAAGAAACTGGAACCCAAGCTCGGCGCTAATCGCTGGCGTTAGTTGTAACTGGCTGTTGACTGAGAAGGGTTGGTTGTCTAGGTCGTTACCCAGCAATCTTCATCCGCCTAACGGCCCGAGCAGAGTTGGCGCGCTTGGCCCTTCGGATCGAATGTCAGCGCTATTTTCTGCATGGAGAGCTTGGACCGCCATGAGAGAAGGAGTGCCCGCAATGCTGCCCAGATGGCCTCTGGAAGCATGGCAATGGTTGGAGACGCGCTGGCGTACACGAGTACATTACGAATGTGGGACGCAGTTAGCTGGAATCGTGAGCGCTTTGGCGCGCCGTCAGAGTAGAGATCTAAGATGTCAACCACGCCGGAGTCGCTCATAAAAAAAGCGTTGCCGTTGATGACGGTAACTGCTCATGTCGCTCGGTTAATGTGGCGGCATATGTCACGTCGGGGTCATCATTTTCAGCGTCGAGCGTATGAAGATTTTTGTGTAGACGGAATGTTCAGTCGCCTTGGTTTGAAGGCTGTCATCATTCGGGCGCATGTCCGCTCTTGGCCGGAAAGGAACATAGGGAGAGAGGGGATTAGGGTGCGTTATCGGGGGTAGGGCACGTGACCGCCCGCAGCCACAGGCTCCATGCCTGGGTGGAATGAACACCCATTAGCCTGCTCCGCGATGGCAACGTATTCTGGAATCACCGACGCCGCTGCAACGTCGCCCCGGAAGATCTGGATGTGCCGATGCGCCGCGTAGGATGCGATGGTCATCATCAGATCAGGCTGGCAATCCTGGAGACATTGGGAGATATCAGCATAGAGGCCAAGGAAAAAGAGCGGCGCGCAATAGAAGCCCCCTCCGTAGAGCCACGCCTGCGTGGCTGAACTACCGCTCCCTCGTTAGCGCCTGCCGTCGGCCGGCCGAAGCACCACTCCCCAGCTCCCACAAACCTTCCGCACCTGAAGTCAGAGGAATCCCGACATCCCAGCACCCCCTCCCAGCGCTATGATTGGCTAGCGGTCTATGTGCCGCGCCTGGGCAGGGCGTCTGCTCTTCCATACCCCAGGTCACCGCAATGGATATGCAGGTGGAAGTTGCCCCCGTCGATACAACCGCGGCCGAGCCCACAATCTTGACGTACAGCTGGCTTTACCGGCAGGTGCAGCAGGGAGCCGGGCAGAGCATCTATCCAAAGCAATCCTGCTCCGAAAAGTGGGCGTTTCGTCTAGGCATACTGGCAACCGCGGTCGGCCTACTCTCTGTCGCAGTTCCCACCCGTCTCCTCTCAGTCGAGATCGCAACCGGGCTGGCGCGCGCCAGCCTGCTGATCGAGATCGGAGGCTTCTTGGTGGGCGTACTGCTCACTGCCAAGCGCGAGTGGCGCCAGTACGCCAAGCCGCGCCTGTCGCACGCTGAAGAAGTGGACAGCGTGCTTGACTACTGGCGTGAGCTGGTGGCGTCCTTGAAGCACTTCCCCAGAACCGAACTGGAAGAGCGTCTGCGATTCGTTACCAGACTCCGCCAAAACATGAGCGAGCGCATGGGCCTTTTCTACGGCGGGCTGCAGAAGCTGGGCCCGTTCCCCGTGCTGGTTGCTTTGTACCTCAAGTTCCGCAACTGGGAATGGGGGAGACTGGGCAGGCGCTTACGATCTGAACTCGGTCGGAGGACTGCTGATCTTTGTAGTGGTAATGGATGTATCTGATGGGCTGGGTGCTGGTAGCTATGCGCACGCGGCTGGATACCTACGTCTGTCTGCTTGAGGCTGCCATCAAATAGGCATCGCTCATGGGTGGCTCGCCGAGCTGCCTATCGCTCAACGCATACGAACATATTTTTGAGGAAGCTTTGAACACCATTCTGCTTATCACTATCTCGGCGCTACTCATCGCAGGCGCCTCGTTCATCATCATCCGCCGAAAGGCAGCCGGCGTCCGTGTTGAGGCCAGTCAGTCCAGTCGCGTCGATTCACCGTCGGCCGACATGGTGGAGGTGAAGACCGACCTTGGCTGTGATTTCGCTCTTTTTGACGAAAACGGAATGAGCCTGCTCGAATGCAGGGAGATCGAGCGCATCCCCGCGCGAACACACACCCTCGGTTCGTCCGGCAGTGGCATCGAACGGGTCAAGCATCTTGCAGCCGATCTGTTCAAAGGAGCTGCCAGCGTTCCCGGCAGGACCGTCGAGGTGGTCTTCAAGCCCGAGATCCAGAAGGGACTCACGGAAGGCACTTACTCATTGATGAGGACCAAGTCGGGAGAGATCCTCGCCGATGCGGTCGACACGTCCGGCAAGGTGGTCGGAAAGGCCAGGCTGATGCAGGGGGGGAAGGCCAAGCAGCTTGCCGGCGGAGCATTTCAGCTTGTCAGCATCGCCGTCGCTCAATCACACTTGGCAGATATCGAGAAGAGTCTTGGCGTCATCAAGGACTCCATCGCCGAAGTTATTGAAAGGCAGGAAAACGAAGACAAGGCTCGAATCACGGGCGCATTTGACTATATCAAAGAGATTGCCTCGCATATGCGAGAGCTCCGCTGCCCGGATGAGCTGCCCCAGCACAAGATGAACACCATTGAAGGCGTCATCAAGGACTCCTACGCGTGGCGCAACAAGCTGGTGGAAGACATGACCTCGCTGATCAGGCAGATTTCGACCCTGACCAACTCCGACACCTTTGGAACGGGCGACACGTTCAACAAGCTCAAAGGCCTTATCGAGCGGGTGAGGCCGCTGCTGGCACGACGCGAACTCTTTCTCAACCTTGCCTCAGCCCTGAACTTCGTGACCGCCTACCTCGATCCGACGCAGCGCAATTACTCACGCATGTCGGTGGACGAAGACCGCTGGAACGACCTCTTGGAGCAGTTCAGAAACGCCGTTTCTGCACAGGAGTCCGCGCTGATGGGCAAGGCATTCTGGAACTCGGGTGAAACCCTCCAGTTGCGCAAGGATAAGCTGAGGTCAATGACGTCCGACTATCACCGGCTCGGGAATGACCAGCAGGCCAGCTACCTGAAGGTGCGGCACGCGCTGAATGAGAGCATGTCCCGCCTTATTGATTCCAGTGGCAATGTCCGGATTGCGATCGCATTCGATGGCCAAGGAAATGTCGGTAGTGCAGCCATTCTCTAGCCCGCCTTAATCGAAGCAAAGTCGATAACAAAGCGATAGCGAAACATCTATCGCCACCACACTGAGATGGCACGATTGCCGCGCCCCTCCACACGTTGAGACCCCGCTCTGGTTCGGGCCGAATTGTTATCTGCCCGATCCCCCCGGTTTTGCGTAGCACGGAGATTTGGTGTTCACCTCCCAACGAGACGGAGATTGGACATGAATCAGCACTTTTCCGAAAAACAGATCATTGACTTCCTGCATGAGGCTGAGTCTGGCGTGGCGGCGAAAGACCTGTGACGACGGCATGGGTTCAGCGAGGCCTTGGCTCAACGGGTAGGGCGAGGGACCTGCTATCCAACTTTGGGATTAGGGATGTTTATCGGGGGTAGGAAAGGGCTGCTTTGCATCCGCGAGCATACGCAATGGAATCGGGCTTCGTTTGGGGTTAATTTTCTGCACGACCACGGCGGCTTCGCTGCCGTGCCAAATGTCCAACTGGATGGCGACAGAGTCCTATCCGCTTGCCGACGCCGTCAAAATGCAAGGGTGTACTTTGGTGATCGAAGTGCACGTGTAGGCTGTGAGGGATCATTGACGGACGGCTTCTCAATCTCTTTTGTCGAACTTGCATCCTGCAACACGTGGTGTGGATAAAAAGCGAACGCGTTCTGTGGCCCTCAGGGCGTCCACGGTCGGCACTTCATCCGGTTTTAACAGGCGTTGAGTTAAAAGTAATTGATTCAGTAAGAAGCCTCTTGGAGTTTCAGATCGAAATCAATTAAAGGAATAATTGAAATGAAAAACAAGGATAGTAGATGTGCTCTTCCGTCTTCGAGCTTTAATGGCGCGTTCCGTTTTTTGAGAGATTGGAAATGGATTGCTTCCCGGGGTGAGCTGAATTTTTATATGGCTGATAAGGCGGCGGCTCCAGAAGTATTTTTACCAAGTTTTGTTAACCTTTCTACGAAGCTTTTTTTCGCTATTATCGCGGGCTCTTTCGTTGCATCGGCTTTTGATGTCTCGGCACAGGAAGTGGAGCCGCAATGGACGCTTTCCGACATGGACGGGAACGTCCACGGGGTCTACCTGACTCAACAGGAAGCCGAGTCGCACATAAAAGATATGACGCTGGGTGGTTTTTACGCCTATCTTTTCCCGTCAGGCTACAACCCCGTAAGGGAAATTAAGGAAACGATAGTTCGTGAGAATGGGGTGCGCACCATCGTCTATTGGGCAGGGAAACATATTCCCGGAGATATGGAATGGAAATACTGGTACAGCGAGCCGACGAGTCAAAGGCTTGAGACTCAGGCCGAACTGATCAATGCCATTGAGTCTGAGTTTAACTCACGGTATCCCGCGTGTCCGGCGGTAGCTACCGCTTTGGCAATGGACGACTGGGAAAGTAATTTCCCCCCAGGGAGTGAGGCGACGACTGAAACTGGCCATTTCGAAGTAGCGTATATGGAGGGAGAGAACACGCCAGAGTCTCCCTGCATAAATAGGACTGAGACGACCTCTGCTACTCGGACAATGAAAACCGAGTGCCCTATTCTCGCGCCCAACGAGCGATTCACAACTTGGGTTCCAAAATATCAGGCATGTGTAAACGCGGGGATTGTTGCCTACATATCTTCGAAAACAACCGAGTGCGATGGAACTGGGGTTGCCAGTGGGTTGGTCGGGAACCCTTGTGACGTCAGGACGGGTGAGAAGTACGAGGTTGAGACTGATCTCGATTTGGGCTGGGTTTCGCTTGATCGACACTATCATTCGAGCGGAGCCGACTCGGCAGGAGGGTTTGGCCATGGCTGGTCCCACTCACATAGTGGACGGCTGACTTTTTTTCCGTACGCGTTCCCTGGTGCCCCAACCGAACTTGGTTTAATCAATGGCTCTGGCTATCACGTCAGGTACCGAAAGATTGGGGATGAATTTTACGCAGCGGATTCAAGTGGAAATCGAGTAATTGCAGATGGCCTGAATTGGCGGCTTTATTCCCCCAATGAAGTGGTGATCTTCGATGCTCAAGGGCGCTTGCTGGAGCGCTCAAACGAAACAGGTGACACCCTCTACTATGAGTACAATCCGCAAGGGCGGTTGCATCTAGTCAGGCATAGCAGTGGTCGTTCCTTGGAGTTTAATTATCTTTCGCAAGATTACGCGGCCAATGTGTCTTCAATCACGTCGGGCGGCATAGTCCTTGCTACCTATGCCTATTCGAACAATGGCCAGCTTGTCCAAGTGGAGTACCCTGGGGCACTCGCACGCAGCTATCACTACGAAGACTCTCGGTTTCCGCGGCATCTCACGGGGATTACGGCAGAGGACGGGCTGCGTTTCAGTTGGTACGGCTACGACGCTAAAGGACGTGTCATATGTAGCCGCCATTCTCCTGATTGTAATCAATCAGGGGTCGGCATAGACGGCGTGGCGATTAATTATTTGCCGCAGGGTGGGGCAATTGTCACGGACGCACTTGGTAACCAAGTGACTTATGGTTTGGCCGCAGCCGACCCAAGCGGTGTCGCTCGAAAGATTGGAGCGGTGTCAGACGCACGAGGAACATCTAGTTCAACGTTCTACGACGAACTGTCCGATTTCCGCCGTCGTGTCAAAACGGTCACTGATCCTCTAGGGGTATACGTCAAGCATGATTATGCGGAGATAACTGAGGCGGGCGTGGCCATGAGCGTTCACACGGTGCAGGAAGCATTTGGTCTTCCAGAACAGCGCACCACGATTACGCGAACCGGCTCTAACTCTAACCGAATCCTCTTTGTCGAAACAGATCGCTCACTGACGGACGTTAGCCGCAATGCACGTTTGCAGCCAACGGCCATCACTTTGACTGACCTGGATACAAACGCCTCCCGTGTTACGTCCATCAACTATTGTGAGGCGCCAGATCTTTCAGCCAGCAGCAGTTCATGTCCCTTCGTGGGACTGGTGAAGTCAGTTGATGGGCCACGTACGGACGCACTGGATAGCATTAGCTACGCTTACCGAATGGCTGACGATGCTGGCTGCCTTGATGCCGCCGTGGGGACTTGCGGCTATCGCAAGGGCGACCTGTGGAAGACTATCAATGCCCTAGGTCATGTGAATGAGGTAATTGCCTACGACAGCGCTGGACGCATCGTTTCCAGTAAAGATTTCAATGCTGTCACTACTGATTCTGAGTATAACGCTCGCGGCTGGTTAACCGCGACGAAGGTTCGCGGCTCCAACGATACATCAGAGGTGGATGATCGAGTTACTCGCTTCGACTACTGGCCCACTGGCCTGCTCAAGCAAGTATCGCTTCCGGATGGCAGCTTTACCAAATATACCTATGATGGGGCCCAACGACTAACAGGAGTTGAAGACAATCAAGGCAATTGGATTACCTATGTTTTGGATAACGCCGGTAACCGTGTCGCGGAGAACACCAAAGATTCCAATAATACGTTAGTGCGCACCTTGTCCCGTATTTACAATCAACTGGGGCAGAGGACCACACAGGCCGATGCTGCGGCCAATCCCACGGACTTCACCTACGATGCAAAAGGTAACGTCGCTTCGGTTACGAATGCCTTGGCAAAGGTAACCCAATCCGAGTATGACCCGCTCAATCGCCTGAAGCGAACGCTGCAGGATGCCGGAGGGATCGCCGCGGAAACCAAGTTCACCTACAACGCGTTGGACCACATTACGCAGGTGACAGATCCGAAAGGGCTCAACACGACGTACTCCTATGATGGGTTGGGCCAGCAGACAGCGTCACTGAGTCCTGACACGGGTGCGGCGCAGCACACCCATGATGCGGCAGGCAATATCACAACCACCACGGACGCCAGAGGTATTGTCGCGACCCAGGCCTACGACGCTTTGAATCGCATCGTCTCGAGGACCTATCCTGCGTTGGGCGGCGATGTCACCTATACCTATGACGTTGCACCGAGCGTTTGTGGAGCCAATGAAAACTTCGCAATCGGTCGATTGAGTGCAATGATCCATGCCAATGGCCGCACCGAATACTGCTACGACAGGTTTGGCAGCGTATTGCGCAAGGTCGAGATGTCCAACGGCAAGATATTCACCGTTCGCTATAGCTACACGGCGGCGGGTAACTTGGCGACGATCATCTACCCCAGTGGGGCAGTGGTCGATTATGTGCGTGATGGAATGGGCCGCGTAAATGAAATTGGTGTTACGGCGGGAAGTAGCGGAAGGCAGATCCTCCTGACGGCGGCCGAGTACCTGCCGTTTGGGGCCAGTACGGGCTGGATTTACGGTAACGGCAGGTCTTTGGTGCGGGCCTTCGACATGGACTACCGACCGATCACTGTAGAAGATAGTGCCGGCGATCTGAAGATTAGCTTGGGCTACGACGCCGTGGGCAATGTGGCCACCCTCATGTCGAAGACCTACCAGGCGGCGCTGACCTACGATGCGCTCGCCCGTCTGACGGAGTTCCGCGATACCGTCGCCAATGTGGCTATCGAGCAGTACAGCTACGATGCCACGGGCAATCGCTTGAGCTTCAGCAATGCCGGTAGAACGGATGCTTACACTTACGCAGTGTCCAGTCACCGGCTTACGAATGTGGCAGGCACTTCGCGGACCTATGATGCGATTGGCAATACAACGGCGGTAGGTAGTGCAGGTAAAGGGTTGGTCTATAACCAAGCCAATCGCCTCTCACAGATCACGCAAGGCGGAATCGTCGCCCAGGGATACGATTACAACGCATTGGGGCAGCGTGTACGGCACGGACTGAATGCCACGGATTCGGTGTATGCGACCTATGACGAAACCGGGCACTGGCTGGGTGAATACACCGCCTTGGGCGTGGCCAGCCAGGAGGTCATCTGGATGGATGACATGCCAGTGGGATTGTTGGCCGACGGCGTGCTGCACTACATCGAGCCGGATCACTTGGGCACGCCGAGACTGGTGTTCAACCCCATGCGTAACGTCCCGGTATGGGTCTGGGATATCAAGGGCGAGGTCTTTGGTCGTGACGTGCCTAACGAAGACCCCGATTTGGACGGAACGCCTTTTGTCTTCGACATGCGCTTTCCCGGGCAGCGCTTTGACCTGGCCAGCGGGCTGAACTACAACTACTTCCGTGACTATGACCCGAGCTCAGGGCGTTACGTGCAATCCGATCCGATTGGTTTGGAGGGGGGGGTGTCCACATATGCCTATGTGCGCGGAAGCCCAATTAGCTACATCGACCCACTGGGGCTGATTGATTTGAAAATTCCGGGAGTTCCAATCTCCATACACGCTAATCCTGGACCAGAGGCAACGACGTTTCGTGCGGAACACGGACCGCCTCATGTGCATTTGGGAAGCAATGATGGCCCGAGGGTGGACACTGAGAATTTCAGGCCTTTATCCGATGCTGATGCACGAAAGATGACTAGAGAGCAGAAGAGGATGTGCGAATCTTTGGGCGACAGTCAGAAGTCACTTATCAGGGGGCGTCAGGCGGCAGTATTTAGATATGGAAAATACATACTAAGAGCTATGTCGATGCCTTTGGTTGGAGCGGATTCGTTTACAAATGCCTGTCGCTCTGATCCGATTGAATGTGCTGAGCTTATCGAGAGTATTGGGGTGCCGCAGGGATGGGAATCAAATTGAATAGAGAAGAATATCTTGGGATTATGATGTTTCCAAAGGAGTGGCGAACGTTCGCGCTCCTTCCGGATAGCTTGGTCGATCAGCTGATTGAGACTTACGTCCCCGGAAACGAGATGGCATCTGAGCATGACAGGAACGGGGTCTTCCATTGGTGGTTAAAGCGTTCGCCTAAGAAAGAGGTTCTATTGAGTTTGGTTCACTTGTCCTTTCTGGACCCAGATCAAGTTATGGCCGCTGACGTCAGAGCCCACATCCTTATCAGTGCCCATGCAGATGAAGATGTAAAGAATCTAATTATGGCCAAAGATATTAATTAATTTACAATTTGTAATCTAAACAGCGCGAACCTCTTAATTCGCATGGGGATTCTTTGATTTGGTGCTCCGGAGCAAGTAGTAAATGGCGATCGTCATTCTTTAATACAGTTGATTCAATGGCCTCCAACGTCAAATCAACGGCTTCTGGCTATTGATGTAGTGAACCCGGTGTCGCCACTTCATTTCCAATATTCCCGCTTTCTATAGCAGCCCTGGGCTATTGGATCAATCAATGGAATCCGTCGCCGGGAGGGGATATTGGCCGAGCAGGGGATTAGGAAGATTTATCAAGGGTAGGACAGCCCTCATGCCCAGAGAATCCATCGATCATGGGGTTCGTCTTTGGGCGGAACTCGCGCAGCCCCAGCCGTGCCTACGGCGTACATCGCTGGAGGCCAGTCGGCGACGTATGAGTATCGAGCGCCCCATCTGCGAGTACTATCGCCAGACGGCACCAGTAGACAGACTGACCCCGAGACTTTCAAGTCCCATCTAATTCCATCTCGAGACCGCCCCATGGCGCTTGAAGCAGATACGCCTGATCATCATCGGCAACGTTCGGAGTACATCAAGGGCATCATTCATCGCCAGCCACCCAGGCCTTCGCCGGTGTTGCAGGTGGACAGCGCGCCCAAGACTATCGTTCAGTTTTGGCACGACTTCCAGGACCTGCCGGCCGACGTGCTTCAATGCATTGAATCATGGATTAATTGGCAAAAAGCAGGCTATTCCCACCGGCTCTTCGATGCGGCTGGCGCTGATTCTTACATTGAAGAGCATCTCAGCCCGCTGCACCTTTCGGCCTACAGGCGCTGTTATCATCCCGCGATGCAGGCCGATTATTTCCGAATGTGCTTCCTGCACGTTGAGGGAGGGCTGTACGTGGACGCAGACGACGTCTGTATAGCCAGGGACATTAGCCCTTTGTTTGAAGGCCACGGACTTAAAGTTCAGCCGCTTTGCTATGACATCGACTCGGATATGATGGTCCAGCCCTGTGACTTCATGTCGCCGTCAGCACCGACTGGCAATTGGATCTTTTACCTGAATAATAATCCGTTGTCTGCTCAGTCGGGTGACGTGGTTATCGAGCGCGCACTCGAAAGAGCCACTCGATGTCTCGTGGAGGCTCTGCAGGAGGAACTCCCGGAAATCCAGGCCACCACCGGCCCTGGTAACTTGTCCAGGATCGTTTTCCAGATGGGTGTCGCGGGTGAGTTGGACAACGCAATCGTAGTCCTCAAAGATTGGAGCGAATATGCTGTCTCGAAGTGGCCGCTGAGCTATCGCAACGATGACCGCAATTGGCGCAACTCTAACCAACGCGCCTTCGAAAAAGGCGGGGATAAAAACGTATGAACCTTTTTCCTCGCCTGGGCGGTCTTCGAAGAGTGTTGAACACCCTCCGCATGCGAGCTCGAGTCCTATTTCCTCGTCAATCGTGTCGCGCCTTTAGCCGAGGCGGGAAGTCTAATTGCCGAGCGATCAGCCGAATCCACGTTATCAATCTAGATCGCCAGCCTGAGCGACTGGCGGCTGTTCGGCAAGAGCTGAATCGTATCTTGGACGCGTCAGGTAGCCCCTTACTCGACCTTCTTGTCCGGCATTCGGCTTGCGACGCCAGGGCAGAGACTCCCAGCAGCCTTCAATCGCCTGACGTGGATATCCACTACACCTTGGCTGACCAGCTTTTCGTTGAGCCCCAGCCTTTGACACTCCCGGCCGCGTTTAATCTGGATGAGCCGATCCGAATGAGTGCCGCCGAGATCGCCGTTGCAAGATCGCATATCGCTGTATGGAAGAAGATCGCAGCATCTGCCGACGGATATGCACTTGTGCTAGAAGACGATGTCCTTTTCGACAGGGCGTTCAGTACGCTCGTTGATTCTGCGTGGACAGAGTTACATGCCAGCGACAGTTCAGACCCTGCATTTGATGTTCTGTACCTCTCTTATAAGGAGGTCCGGCACGGCGCGCCGAAGGTTCCGACGTCGCAAAACGTCTTCCGGCCCGAGCGAGGTCTTTGGTATCTGTCAGGGTACGTTCTTTCTGCGCGCGGAGCACAGCGCCTTCTCGATCTAGGGCCTTGCCGGGGCCCGGTAGATCTATGGATAAACCAGATGTTTGGTGAGATGGATGTTCGCGCTGTGCGACGATCGGTCATTAGCCAGCGCTGCGACCTAGAATCGACCAACTCCTACTCGATCCTCCCTGCATTAGGCCGAATTGGCGTTCTGAATGACACAACTCCTGGAGTGTTTCATCGCCACCCCATTGAAACACCTGTGTTTGCTTTCGGCGCTCCTGACTCCGGCTTGTCTTCGCTTGCGATGGCACTGTCCATGCTCGGCTATCGCGCTGCTGTAGTGACCTTGAGGAGTTGCCTGCAGCAGAAATGTCTGCGCTTTTGGCTGGGCGCGGCGAAGCCGCGTTCAACGCGTATGTCAATATTGCCTCGCTTTCAGGTCATGCCGACCTGCTAAGGCAGATCTATCCGAACGCCAGAGTTATAGTCATGGGAGATATCGAGACAAGCGAGCACTCGGTGTTAGCCCATTTCGTGTCAGAGGGTGCCTTGCATCTGCCAGATGCGGGAAGTTGGCTCGCGATCTGCCAATTCCTGCGTTTAGCGCCGCCACTGGATGCGTATCCTCAAGTCCCTGAAGTCGGAAGGCGGGCGCTAGCCAATATTGATCTTTACAAACCCTGCGTTACTCTCAGCCGGAAACAGCTGATGCACGATCAGTCACCATGGATTATCCCCCGGACTGTGATGCCAGTCCGAATAGGTATCCATCCCTGCTTGCCCAGTAGGCTAGCTCACGCCACGCGATCGCATTTTGTTGATGACCTTCTACATCTTGATCCAGCGAGATGGACCCTTCGGGAAGATACGTTTCCAGGCAATTTAGGCCTATTTAGGCCCGCGAATGTCACCGCCGGTTCGGGGAAGGGGGCAGTCCTCTCAGTGCGAAGAGAAGCGCTGGGCGTGCGCGATCTAAGCGCCGCAGCCATATCAAGCCAAAAACAGTTCCTGTTTGGCCGCTTCGAAGCTAAGTTACAAGCTGCGAATGTTCCAGGATTGGTTACAGGCTTCTTTCTCCATCGCGACTCCCCACGCCAAGAGATTGACATTGAGATCACAGGCGACCGCCCCGACCGTTTGCTGGTAAACGTATTCTATAACCCAGGCACTGAGGGGGCAAAGTACGACTACGGATATCGCGGGACGCCGGTCAGTATCGACCTAGGATTTGATGCATCGCAGTGCGCCCATGTTTATGCAATCGAATGGGAGCCACACGAGATACGCTGGCTCGTGGATGGGCGGCTAGTCTATCGGCGCGTCCTGTGGGATCCCACGCCAATCCCACATCTGCCAATGACTCTGCATGTGAACGTGTGGCCCACTCGCTCAACCGAACTTGCTGGAAAACTGCTCATGGCCAAGCTGCCCGCCATGGCCTGGGTTGAAGGCATCTCGGTGGATGCCATTCAAGCCGGTCAAGACTGCCGTGACGACATGCGGACATCGCGGCCATCCGCGCTTGAGGAGATCACACCTGCATCAGCTTGACGGATGTAGTAGCCGGCAGCCGCACTGGCCCAGAGATCAAGCATCTATCTAGCATCAGTTCGCGGACATCCTCCGAAATCAAGTAGAAGTTCAGAAGCGGGGAGTGGGACATCAAGCAAGGCGAACTGCTCGTGCAGCGACTGGGAGGTACAGCCATCGCTGATTCACGGGCTTGCCCGTCGCGCTTAAAAGGGCATGAGAGTAGGACTCGATCTGTGGTCCGTGTTCGGCGACCAACTCCTCGTCTCTAGAAACACCGCCGGGGTTCGATTTGTGATCCAGTAGAATCCAGCCGTTTGACTCTTCCACTAGCAAGTCGATGCGGCCACGGATACGAGTGCCGTTCGGGCCTTCCGCTTCTACGGGCACCTCGACATGAATAGCGCAGCCGGGCCAGCGCCGGGCCAACCATGCCTGGAACGCCGCAACCTGGGCGCAAACGGCGTCTTTGTCAACCGAGTGAGCGACGGCCCACGACATTAAAATTCGCTCTACCTCCGGGCCAGAGACGCCGCCTAGTACTACGGAGCGTGCGATGCAGAGGTGTAGTGCTGTACCCAGCAACGCCATGTCGGGCTTGCCCGCCAGACTCAGCCGAACACCGACGGTATCTGTCTCGACGACATTGAAGGTGCCGCCCGACGCCACACTTGGCCTATGCCACAGGGGTTCGGCTTGCATCCTTGGCCGCGCGTTGAACCAGTGACACGTTTCGGGCGCCTTGGGCGGCGGTTCGTTAGCGCATTCGTCCTTGCTCCACGATTTTGTCACCCGGGTGAGCTGTCGGCCGCAGGGAAGCGCCACGACTTCCGAGTCGCCGAACAGCAGGTCAGTCGCGCCTTGAATCTCGCCAACCCAAGCTCGCCCAGGTCCTCGCGACCGGACGAAGGACACGGCCACGTTCATATCACGTGCGCGAGTCAGGCCAACATAGAACAGGCGCTTGTTCTCCACCAGCGCTTCTGCCTGCATGGTTTGACCAATTTCGCTGCCCTCCGCATGGAGTGCCGCCTGGGGTTGGGACCGCTTGCCCCAAGTCTTTAGCCAACAGTGCACGAAGCGATTGGCCAACGGCTGCTGCGGGTCGAAGTCGCCGGCTGTTCTGGCGCGGACGCCCCATAGTGAGCTGCGCGCCGTCGCATCGAGGCTTGTCAGCAAGACGACTGGCCATTCCAGACCCTTGGCCCCGTGGTAGGTCAGAACCGTGACCGAGTTGTCTGCAGAGGTCGCCCGATTGTCGTCCTCTGCGCTGGCGAGTTCGTCCAGCCAGCGAAGCATGCCGCTGATCGTTGCCGGCCTCTTGGTGGCAACGCACTCGTCCTCGAAAGTCTTGCCGAACTCTACCAGTGCTTCGACATTCGCCAGTCGGTTGCGGCTCTCGTGGGGCGACACGGACCATTGGCCGACCAACCGCGCTACCTGTGATTCAGCAGCTGCAAGTCGCAAGGCCTCCTGCGGTGTCAGGGCGTTGAGCGTTGGGCGCAGCTCTTCAAATCGGGCCAGCAGCGGATGGGCGTTGTGGCCGGTCGTCTTCCACTCGTAGGACTTGGCTCCATCGGTGGCAAGGTGCTGCAATCGGTCTTCAAGCCATGTCTCGATCGGCATGCCATCAGCTAAGGTGAGAACCAATGCCGTGGCGACCGTGTCGGTCGGTTCGTTCATTCGTCGCAGGCATGCCATCACGAAGATGGCCTCGGCAGTTCCTAGTAGGCCGGAGCGTGGGCTTGCTGAAGGGACGCCCCAGCGGTTAAGCGACATGACAGCATACTCGACCTGCTCGTGATAGCGGCACAAGACCCCGACATCACCGGCTTGAATTGGTCGCAGCTGCTTGGTGTCCTTGTCTTGGACGTTGACGCCTGAAGCCAGCAGTTCGCGGACGGCTTGTCCAAGCCCCAGATAGTCCGAGTCGTTTCGGCTGCTCTCGAAGTTCCAGTTCATGAGTGCTGCCTGGCCAGGGATGTCCTTTCGCAGCGGCTGCAACTGAACCTGCGAAGGCGTCAGGTCCGGCTCGAACGCAGACCCGAACGCGCCGTTAGTAAGCGCGACGAGCCCTTCGACGGAGCGTCTGGAGGTGTCGAGGGCCTTCCCAATGGTACCGCCCCAATCTTTGATGCCGCCTAGGACACCAGCAATGAGGCTCGCGTCCGTACCGCGGAATCCGTAGATGGCCTGCTTGGGGTCGCCGACCCAGACCGACCGCTTGGCGAGCTTGGCCAACTCGACGAAAATCGCCAACTGAAGCGGGCTGGTGTCTTGGAATTCGTCGATCATGATGAGGTCCAGTTCGGCCGCCAGGGCTTCGCGGACGCTTGGCTTTTCCTTCAATGCCCGGAGCAGCAGGACCTCCTGGTCGCTGAAGTCAACGGCGCCCAGCGCCTTCTTGGCCTGCTCGTAGGCGTCGAGTACGTCGGAGGCAAGATAGAACACCAAGTCCAAGTACCGGCGGACCTCGGCATGAAAGTCGGGGTGTGACTCGTGGGTTTGAGCGGCGGCCCTGACAGCTTCCAGGAGGTCCTTGACCTTCGCTCCAGCGTTCAGCCCGGCGACTCCAATCCAGTCTGGCCAGCTCCAACGGTTGCCCTGAAAGCGTCGTTCCAGCTTTTGAATATCCTCGAGCCCATCAGTCAGGTTCTTTGCAACCTTTGCGCCGCCAGCCAGCTGTTGGTCAACGTATGCAGCTACTTCCTGGTGTGCCTTTGCTAGGGCGCTCATCAGTGCGCCGGTCTGGTCTGTGCCTGCACTTGGGGCAGGCCAGCTTGCGAGCATCGAGTCTGCGTTCTGGGCGCCCATCGCGCGGAGTACCGTTGGCGCGATGTCGTTGTCGAGCGCAGCCTTGACGATGGCCTCGACTGTCCTAGACCAGTCCACCTGCTCGATACCGAACCGTTCGGTCAGCCTTACCAGTTCAACTTGCGCGGCGGCATCCATGGAGTCGGCCAAGGTGGCCTTGAGCAACCGCTTGGATTGGCCTTCACCGAGGACGGTTTGGTCGGGCGATAGGCCCAACTCAAAGCAGAAACGCTTGAGCATCTGGCCGCAAACGCTGTTGACGGTGCCAAGGCGGGCTTGGCCGATGGCGGTCGCCAGGTCGACGCGTCCCTTCTCGAGCAGCCAGGAACGGGCGCGTTCACGAAGCTCGGTGGCGGCCTTCACCGTGAACGTTGTGGCCAGAATGGCATGTGGCCGTGCTGTACCGGACTCGAGCGCTTCTGCGAGCGTCTCGGTCAGCTTGTAGGTCTTACCGCTGCCGGCGCCAGCGCTAATGAACTCAATGTTGTTCATCATTCCCAGCCTCCCAGCAAGACGAGGTGGTCGCGGTCGAACCGTCCATTCGGCCCTCTGACCGCAAGAGTGCCGTCGGGGCCTTGGTAGTCCCTTTCCGGCCCTTTCGGAACCACGTCGATAGTGCCAGTGTCCAGTTGTTGCTTACGCCAGTTCCAAGTTGCATGTGCCTGGTCCAGCAGAGTGGCGACAGTAAACCCATCTGGCGGCCTTCTGACCTGAGCTTTCGGGAAGATGTCGGCGGCAGTGATGTAGAGCGCACCGCTTTCCAAGATGAAGTAGCCAAGCGCGGCTGGCGCGGCACCGTTCGTTTGCTCGACGAGGCAGGAGTAGAGCGCTAACTGCAGGTGCTCGCCAGAACGAAGCAGCCCGGCGTAGTAGTTGTCGCTCCGCCACTTCATGTCCAGAGCGACAGTTCGCGCATCGCTAAGTGTGACCAGCAGATCAATCTTGCCTATCAGTGGTATTGCACCCAAGGCTCCGGAGAAACCGACCTCGGTTTGAACCTGAGTGGCTCCAGCGGACCTCAGGTGGTCGAGCACACTGCAGATGGCACCCTCGCAGACCTTGCGGAAGTGCTGCTGACTGAGACCTGCGCCCTGCATCAGCAGGACGGCGCCTTCAGTTTGCAGGAGCTCGTTAGCCTCACTGTGGAACCAATTGACGGCAACAGAGTTCGACCAGGTCAAAACGTCGGCCTGCGCGAAGAGCTTTTCGAACACACGGTGCGCAAGGGTGCCGAGCAGGCGGTTGTCCTCCTCTACAGCTAGGACGGAGGTGGGCTCCAAGTCCGCCACCCGCTTCAGCACGAAAAGGGAAGGGTCGTTGAAAAGCTCGTTGAGAGTGGTGAACGACTGTGCAGAGTCTGCTAGCTGCACTGGCTGCGCGAGCTGGACGTGTCGTGGTGGCGTCGGCAAAGGTTGCGGTGCCAGTGGTGCGGCGGTGGTCCCGATAAGAGTGGAACCTATCGCCGCATCAAGGTCGATCGTGGCGTTCTCGATTGCGGGCAGTAGCTGCTTTAGAAGTTGGCGAATCGGATGTATCTCAGCGCTAGGAGGTGGGCAAACCACGACAAAACGCTTACGCGCAGCAAGAAGCGGGCGGAGCCATTGCGAGGCCAGCGATGCCAGCTCGCGTGCAGGATCTCGCAGCTGGACACCCATCTGGGCGAGAGCTTCCACTTCGGACGGCAACCAAGGAAGCGGTGAGGGCAGGGAGGGGGTAGACGGCATCCACCAGATCACTTCGTCAGCGGCCTCGATGCAGGCAGCCGGGGTGCTGGCGGAGCGCATGCAACCAACATTCGAAACCGAGGCGGGGTTGATTGCCCCTGCGGGTGTGGCGTGGGCAACCAACTGCTCGATTTGCCTAGGCAGCAGCGTCGCCAAGCCTTGGTCAGCGAGCTCGCCCAGCGCGTCATCGACGGCCGCGCACTGGCGATGCGCAGTTAGAAAACTCGCCACATCCGCCGACTCGCCCGTGAGGCGCCGCCGCATCGCCTCCTTCAGCCGCTGAACCCGATCGATGAGTGCGTTGACGGGTACTCCTTCGTTGCGCGTCCAGCGCTCGGATTCCAGCCAGAAGGTGATTTCGTCGGCGACTTGCTGAGCGTGCTCTCCGGAGGCGAGCTTGGCCTTGGCCGCAATCCAGGCTTCCCCGCCAATCCCGGGCTGTTTGGCGACAGCGCGGGCGAGCGTGCTTCTCGCACGGCGACTGAACGGGCCGACCGGGTGGGTGAGGAAGTCCAGCAGCCGGTTGATGTCGAGCGGCGCCCAGCACAGCTCTAGGGCAAGGGGCAATGCCTGAAGTGCAGGGCGGAGCTGGCTCGGTTGTTCGAACCCGCAGTTGACACCGCCAGTTGCGGACAACGAGACGTCTAGCGAATCGCCTGCGTCTTCGGCCAGAACCAATCGGTCGCCTGGTTCGCGCGAGTGTTGGGCGCTCAGCCAATGCTCTGCGATCGTGGACGTTAGGGTGCGCACCAATAGAACGCTCCGATCGGTCGGCACGACCGAGGCACTCTTAGCTTTACCTGCCAGCAACATAAGGGCTTGCTCTTGAATTTCGCGGAGGTGGCCGGCGCCCTGTGGTTTGGGAAGGCGGACCTCCGTTGCAGGGAGGCAATCGAGCACGTACCGCCATAGAAGAGGGAAGTCCTCGGATGGGTCCACCAGGTGCACCGACCTAATGGGGCCGGGGCCGGACGCATGTATAGCCCGCAGAATGAGGTGCAAGCGTTCGGCCTCTCCAGGGGGCAGTGCTTCGATCGCCTCGCCCTCGATGGCGGCAAGTTCCTGAAGGCGTATAGGGTGCGTTGTGAGTGAGCTGCCGTCCCAGCCAGCCAGTCGCCACTCGTCTCGCCAGGTCAAAAGGCGCGCGGCGGTGCCGATGCTGTCGGTCTTCAACGACTCGCTATAGAAGCGCGAGTTGTTGTCGTGATCCCGAAGCAAGCCAAAGTAGACTGCTACGCGTTTCGCCGTAGATGCTTCCGGCGCGCTCAGGCCGAGGTAGGCCTCCAAAAGAGACAGAAATCCAAGGCGACCAACTACCGGAGCGTTGAAGAAGTTCGTTGACGATGGGCCCTGACGTCCGTCCAAGTAGAGGCCAAAGGTGACATGCATTCTTTTGTATCCCCCTGAAAGCAATTGAATGCGGGCGCTTTATTGCCTCACGTTCAGCCACTTAGAATCGAGTCGCGTGGGACATCTCACGATATCCGCAAGACGCACTCATCGGCTATGTCCGAGCTGTCGTCCACATTCTCTCTTTACACCTAATCATCTTCCAGAAGACGCGCAGCCGGATTCCCTATCGCGCCTCCGGCTTGGAAATACCCCACAACACTAGATACCGACCGATGCTCGGTCAGCTGCATGATCGCAGGCAGCGCGACACCTTGGCGACTAGCTTCGGTCACGAACCCGGACCTGAGACTATGCCCGCCGAAATCCCCCTCCAGCCCCGCCAAGCGCGCCCGTCGCTGCACGATTTCGCCGACCGCCGCGGGGGACAGGGCAGGGCCGACGCGCTGCTTCCACAGCCGCCGGAAAATCGCCCCCTCGGTGATTCCGGACGCCTCCAGCCAATCCTGCAGGGCGAGTGCCGCCCGATCCAGCACCGGCTTGTCCGGCGTTGAGGTCGCGGTGACGCCGGCCTGCTGGGTCTTGCTGTGCTCCAGCCGGTAGATGTAGCCCGCCTCGCCGATCCGGCGCAGATCCCGCAGGTCAGCCGCGGCGATCTCGCTGCGCCGGCGGCCGCCGCTGGCAAATCCAAAGCAGAGCAGGGCACGGTCACGTATCCCTTCCAAGCTGTTGTCGCAGGTGGCCAGCAGCGCGTCGAGTTCGGGCAGGGTGATGGCGGTCTTCTTACGTGGCCGTTCGCCACGCTTGACGGCCGCCCGCGCGGCGCGGCTGAGCACGGTGCGGATCGCCGGCTGCTCGCAGGGATTGGGCACTTGCTTGAGCCGGTGCGCGGTGGACAGGACGGCAACGCGATGGCGCACGGTGGCCAAGGTCCACGGGCCGAGCTTGGCCTTGAGGCCAGCGGCCACCAAGGCCTGGTCGACGGCCGGCGGCAGTTCCCAGGCCAAGTCGCCTTCGGCCGAGCGGCGCTGCACATGGTCGACCACAAACTGCAGCACGATGGCTTCGGGTACCGGCAAGGCCAGCTCGATGCCGTAGCGTGCCACGTGCCAGCCGGCCCAGTAGCGCAGGGCACTGCTGTAGCTGCGGGTGGTGTTCTCGGCCGCCGCTTCGGCCAGCAATTCGCGCACCGCTTCGGCGGCCTGCTGGGCCAGCTTTGCCGGTAGTACCAGGCTGGCGGCCGTCGCGGCGAGCACGGGAATCGTAGAATTATCTTTCATACTATGTAATGTATGCTACGATATAGAGCTTATACCCGCGATAATCATCACTTATCGTTAGTAGGCAATCAACAGAGTAGGGCACCGATACAGGAGACGTCAGCATGGCCCGCGGCATCACCGAATCCGATGTACATACCGCCGCCGACGAGCTGGTCGCCAGCGGCGAGCGCCCGACGGTAGAACGCATCCGCGCCCACCTAGGCACGGGCTCACCCAACACCGTGACGCGCTGGCTCGAGACCTGGTGGAAAAATCTGGGCAACCGACTGCTGCCGAAACGACCAGATTTGAAGGGCGCGCCGGCGGCGCTGGCCGAGTTAGCAGGGCAGTGGTGGGCACTGGCGCTGGAACATGCCCGCGAGTCGATTCTCGAGGAGCTCACTGATGCCAGGCAGACGCTTGCCGCCGAGTACGACGAGCTGCGGGTGCAGCAGCAGACCTTTGCCGAAGAGGCTTCCGAGCTCCATGCCAAAGCAACTGCCTCGGCCCAGTCAGAGCGCCTGGCACTGACCCAGGTGGCGGAGCTTCGGCAACTCGTGGACCAGCTTCAGTCGCAGATCACGGAGGCGGCCCAACAACGTGCTTCCGGGGATAAGCGACTGGAGCAAGTTGAGTCTGCGAGGCGGATCCTGGAAGCCCGACTACAGGAGCTTCAGGAACTGGCCAGATCCGAGCGCGAGAGCCTGATGGAACATGCCAGATCTGTCGAGAATCGCGCTCTGCGCGACATTGACGTCGCTCGACAGGAGGCGAAAGCAGCAAGGCTTGAACTAACAGCGCTTCGAAAAGAGGCCGCTACGCTCGAACGCAAACAGATCGAAACAATCGAACGCGCACAAGCTAATACATCCAACTTACGGCAGGAGCTTGCTAGCCAGCGGGCACGAGCAGATGCATTCGAGACGCAATTGTCACAGTTGAGAGATCTGCCAGCTGCCCTGAAAGCAGCTTGGCGAGAACGCAAGCACAGCGACAACAAGCCCAGCCGTTCACGGCGAGTGTTGAAAGCGAAGTCATAAAGCTAGGGGGGATAGTGGTCGCGTTTGCTCAGACGCCGCTATCGCACTACGCTCGACAAGCCCCAACAGAGAGCCTGCCATGTCTCGCACCAGCCTTACACACCCGTTACATATCGCAGAACTTTCGGTGGGAAGCGCCAACGGTGCGATCGGAATCACGTTTGCTCCAGGCAAGCACCAGACTCAAGCGTGGACTGGCGAATGGGCGCGCGATCTCGACCCTGATCAGCTTAATCGAGCCGTTCGAGTTCGATGAGTTGAATATCCCGCAGCTCCCAGTCAGGGCGCAAGCATTCGGACTGACGTGGTACGGACTTCCAATTGTTGATGGAGCGGCCCCGGATCATCGTTTGCTGGATCGTTGGAGGCAGCTCAGCCCGGAATTGGTGTCAGCCTTGGATGCTGGCACTCGTATTGTTGTGCATTGCATGGGCGGCCTTGGACGTGCTGGCACCGTCGCCTCAATGCTTCTATTGGATTCAAGGGTGACCAAGGAGGCCGACGAGGCGATCCGCCTAGTTCGAGCGGTTCGACCCGGAGCGATCGAGACGGCAGAGCAAGAAGCATTTCTGCAGGAATGGGCAGACCAGAATCGTTTGAATCCCTAGCCATCCTGGACACGAATTAGGAACGCGAATGACAGCATTCTGTTCCCAATTCGTGTCCGCAGATCCCGCTCTGGCAATAGAAAAACCTTTTGAATTCAATCAACGGCACGATCTAGGAACAAAGGACATCAATTAGGAACACCGACAGTCGTGCCAACGCTTGTCCGAACATTTTGAACATAATATACATTATGCGAAATGACTTATCGGGCTGTTCTTCGCCGGATTAGCTGGATATGGCTCTGGATCTGTCCACCGTGGAAAATTTAGGGCACTCCAAGCAGAAAAGCTGAGCAATCGACGCAGATGTTTTAAAGCAGTTATGAACAAACGTAGACATTTGCGGCACGCGATGAACCATGTTGACGAAGTATTCAGCGTGTTTTTGCCGTCTTCTTCCTAGGGGCTGGAGGCTTACGGTTACCGCGCAAAGCCGCCTCAATAGCCGCAGGAATCTTGGTCAGTTGTTCCTCCAAGACCTCGGATCTCGCTCGTAGTCTGTCCGTCTCTTTAGCCGCCTCAGTAGCTGCCTTCTGGGCCGCATTTATAGCACTGGCGAGCGATTGCTCGGTTGTAGCACGGAGCTTCTCTGCAGATGCTAGCTTGGTCTGTAGGTCTTTGGTCTGCTGACGGGCTTGATCTATCTCCCGTGCTGCACGATCTTCGACAGATCTGGCGTGTTCCATCAGGCTCTCGCGCTCAGATCTGGCCAGTTCCTGCTCCTCTTGCAACCGGGCCTCGAGGGCTTGCCTTGCTACATCCAACTGCTCCAGCCGCTGATCCACAGAAGCACGTTGTTGTGTCGACTCTGTCAGTTGCGATTGAAGCTGATCCACGAGTTGCCGAAGCTCCGCCACCTGGGTCCGTGCGAGGCGTTCTGCGTGGGCCGAGGCCGTCGCTTTGGCATGGAGTTCAGATGCTTCCTCGGCAAAACTCTGTTGCTGCACGCGGAGTTCATCGTTCTCGTCCGCAAGCGACTGCTTGGCCTCGGCAAGCTCTTCCAACGCCGACTCGCGGGCATGTTGCAACGCCAGCGCCCACCATTGCCCGGCCAACTCGGCCAGTGCCGCCGGCGCGTCCTTCAAATCTGGCCGCTTCGGTCTGCAGCCGGAGGCCCAGTTTTTTCCACCAGGTCTCTAGCCAGCGCGTCACAGTGTTCGGCGAGCCGGTCCCCAGGCGGGCACGGATGCGCTCCACCGTCGGGCGCTCGCCATTGGCCACCAACTCGTCAGCAGCGGTGTGCACATCGGATTCGCTGATGCCGCGGGCCATGGATGTCTCCTCTATCGGCGCCCTACTCTGTTGATTGCCTACTAACGATAAAGGCGCGTTATCGGGAGTAGGGAGGTACACGATCAAAATGAAAGCCCCGCCAATTACGGCGGGGCTCGGACTACGCATTCCGGGAGCCGTGCTCGGTGCTAGGGTTCGTTAGGAACAAGGGTTCCCAAGTCAAACTTTCTGCTATGCGAGTTCCGACTGCTGATAGTAACCTCGCTCGACCTAAACCTAAGGCCATCGCAATCAACAACAAAATAATACTGCTCGGGATTCGGCGTAGCGATCACCATCATAGTCGTAGAAAAATGAGGTGAAACATCACGAGCTGATATCTGATCTCCGTCCTTCAAAGAGATCATCTCAAGTTTGCATGGCGGAGCGGAGCCTTCTACTTGTACTGAAACGGGGACGGATCCGGAAATCCGGATAATCATATCTCCGCCGACAGTGGCGCATCCCGTCAGCACTATTACGCTTAATATCAGACTTCGGAATACTCTCATTTTTCACATCCTCCGGATCCATCCAAGCATTCCTTGAGTGACTTAGCTTGGGTCTTAGCAAATGAATTTGCGGCGTCTTCGAAGCGATTGCCATCAGCTGACCCATTGCGCATAAATTCGGCTGCATAAGCTCGTCGCGACAGCTGACCAGTATTCCATTGCCTAAGCACATGATAATACTCATGTAAAACCAAGCTATGATCAGCAAAGAACTCACTCACCGATATGGTTGGGGGGAGGCGAATTGAGTCCTTTCGTGTAGTAACGAAATCATTCTTGACAACGCTCTTGACCCGGACATCTACACTGGCGACCGACTGACCAAATATCTGCGCCAAGCAATCCGCCATCGCGCCGGATGCAGGCGCTAGTCCAAGTGGGTCTAATAGACCAACTGGATTTCCGTCGACATATGTATATGTATTACTGCCGCCGGCAAGCCCTACAGGGTCGCTCTCTATATACCTTCCGGTCCTGGGGTTGTAGGTTCGATGAAAATTGTACCAAAGCCCGGTTTCGACGTCGTAGTATTGTCCGGGTAGTCCTAAATTAAGGCCGCCGATGACATCCAGATGTACCGTGCGGTCGAAAGCATAGTTTCCTGCCCTCCATACGACAGCTCTCTGAGAATTCGTGACTGATTCTGGCCTGCCGAGGTGATCTGTGTGAATCATAAATGACTGACCGTTCCTTACGAGCCCGAGCAGCTCTCCTGCAGGCGAGCGAATATAATACGACCACGCGCTATTGGCCCAACTGTATTCTGCGTCCAACTGCCCTGAATGGCCGTACAAGTAACCAGTGGCGCTTGCGTCGCTGCCGCTATCCTTTCTAGTTCTCTGCCCAGAATGATTGATCCAATAGTTAGTGGTCGCTCCGCTCTTGGTGGCGCGATCAAATCGACCAAAAGGGTTATAACCGAAAGATATTCCCTCTCCAGTAAGTGTGTTGCCATTCGCGTCATAGGTATACGCCGAGGCACGCGCCCCGGTTATGGCAGCGAGCCTGTTGCTAGAAGCTTGTATTGAGTAAAGATCGGTCACACCAGCCCAGGTATGGCTAAGACGATTGCCGTTACTGTCCCAAGTGAGATTTTGATTTGCCCCATTGGCCAGCGCGCTAATTACCCTTCCATTCGGGTCGTAGCTGTAGCTCTGGCTGAATTCAGGGGACACACTGTTAATAATTGAAGAGATTCTTCCTGTGTTTGTGTACGTAAAGCCAAGTCGTTGAACGTCAGTCGTCCCGTTTCGCGAACGCTTCTCCGTAAGATGTCCAGCTTCGTCATAGGAAGCTCTATATGAGATGCCGTTGCCGAAAGTCCATGCTGTAGGCGGTCCATATGGGAGATGCGATACTCCACTGACAATATTGTGCGGAACTCCACCAATTGTGGCAACAATACTGACGACTCTACCGTTTGCATAGCCATACCCTAAGCCAACACCGCCTGGGTACCCTATGCCACTCAGCCTTCCTGAGGAATCATAAGTATAGGATTGATCAAACATCAGCGAACTTTTACCAATCTTTTGGGATTTAGAAAGCATCAATCCAAAGCTGTTGTACGAAAAACTCACAGCACCATCTGGATAAGTGGCGCGACACAACCGCCCTTTCCCTCCTTGACATGTGTCGTACTGCAGGGACTGGACTAATCCGCTCGCAGAGACTGTTGTGTTTCTACCTGAAGAGTCATAGCCATAACTGGTAAACTGGCCGTCCGCTCGTTTCATTCTGGAGATCAGGCTGCTTCCGCCATACTCGAAAGTTGTCACGCCCGAATCAGGGCTACTTTGAGCCCATAACCGTCGAAACCCATCATACACGTATGTGGTGACGCCTCCTTTTGAGTCTCTAAAGGAAACTAGATTATCATTCGAATCATAGGCACGCTCCTCAATGCCACCGCCTGGGATTTTCGTTCTAACTAAGCGATCTAGTTCATCGTAGTAGAATTCTGTTGATTTCCCCGTAGCTGTGGTCTCAGATGCGACCTTTCCATTCGCGCCATATGAGTACTTGGACTGCAGGATACCGTTAGATATCACCTCCAGAAGGCGGCCTTCGTCGTCATAACTTCTGTGCACTCGAAGAGTCAATCCTTCCACGGTACTTGCATTCGGAACGGAGTTGCTCTCTCCGATCCACTCCTGAACAACGTTCGAGTTCAAGTTGAGCTGATAAATTTTGTATGGATATCTTCCGCTACCATTATTTTCATACTCTCCGACAAGACGTCTTGCGGAGTCGTAGATATAATTTGTAGTCACTCCGCCCGTCCGCGACACCGATGAGAGCAGGCCGGAGCTGTATGTATAACTTACGTCCGCTGCAGTGCCACTGGGGTAAGTTCTTTCGTTCAGCAGTCGACCGCGAAGATCATAAGTTAGTTCGGTAACCTCTCCGTTTGCCCCCACAATCCTGCCAGGAAGGCCCAAGCCGTTGTGATTGGAATATGTTGTTGAATGATTAAGTCCATTTGTTATCGACGTAACCTCTCCTTTAGAACTATAAGTGATGGTAATTCTATCGGCGATTCCTTTCGGGCCTTGCCCAGTCATAGATGCAAGCATTCCATTCGCATGGATGGCATAGTTGTAGGTAGTACTGAAGGACTCATTTGCTACGCCATTTGCACTAATGTTTGTATCAGTGATGGATGAAACTCGGCCGTTTGAGGTGTACTGGAACACTCTTCTATATTGTCCGGGGCGTTCCGTTGAAATAATTCTGTTTTTAGGGGCTGGCTCCCAAGTGTTAATTGTTTGACGCTCCCGTGGCGAGCCCACTGCTTCCACGGACTTAAGTAATTGGCCGTAGTAATTGTAGTCATAGTCCGTAGCAACGTTGACATTGTTAATCACGATGTCTGGTCGATTGTTCACGTTATACGACATGCCTCGAAAACTAGCAGAGCAATTCGCTGTGGCTGCGCCATCTACTCCGGTGATCATCGAGTTGCTGTTTACATGATATGTCGCAGCCCTGCCAAAGGGATTCGTTACAACGACTTTTGAGATATTCCCGCTATTGTCATTCGTATAAGCGAAGGTTGTCTTTTCGACACCTCCGGCGTGTTCAGTTGATATCGGCCGTCCAGCGGCGTTGTATGTGAAGGTCGAGTGCCGCACGCCGTTATAACTCTTTCCGAGCAGCCTCTTTGTTCCGGTTCCGGACGGATAGTGAAATGAAACCGTATCTCCTCCAGGGTAAGTAAGAACGTCAAGGGCTGGGGTGGCCGATAAAGAGTATGTGGATCCCGCCGTATCTGTAAATGATTTCACAACGGGGTCGCTTCCGACGTAATTGAAAGCGATGGATCTACCATTTGAATGAGTGACGCCAACGAGTCGCGTTGGTATTGTAGGGCTGTAATTATAGGTCCAGGATATCCCATTTCTATTTACTTCTGATTTAATTACCCCCCCCTCCTGAGTAATACTCAACATCTTCGCCATCTAGTCGGAGTGTCCAGCCGGCTTGGAAGTTTCCGTTTAGCTCATATGTCGCCGTCCCGTAAACTTGATCCAGGCATTTTTAGAGGTCTCCGGGCAAACTAGCCCCAAGGAGCCCCCCGATGCGCAAGAGCAAATTCACTGAGAGTCAGATCGTTAC